>CAZMVP010000040.1:0-8871 GCA_964569355.1 uncultured Chromatiaceae bacterium
TGCCGAGCAGGTTCTGCACGTGGTGGCCGATCTCGTGCGCGATCACGTAGGCCTGGGCAAAGTCGCCGGGTGCCTGGAAGCGGTCGCGCAGGTCCTGGTAGAAACTCAGGTCGATGTAGGCCTTGTGGTCTGCCGGACAATAGAAAGGCCCCATGGCGGCCTGCGCCATGCCGCAGGCCGAGCGCACCGATCCGGAGAACAGCACGAGGACCGGCGCCTGGTACTGCCGGCCGCGTTCGGCAAAGATCGCGGACCAGGTGTCTTCGGTGGTGGCCAGCACCGCGGAGACGAAATCCGCGGCAGGATCTGGCGCGCCCGATGCGCCGGTATCGCCCGGTGATGACGATGGGCCCGCTTGCGGCTGGCCGACTTCCTGGCCCGTGCCGCCCGGGATGCCCTGCAGCAGGGCGCTCGGGTCCACCCCGAAATACAAGGCAACGAGGATCAGGACGATCGTCCCCAGCCCGCCACCGACGAAGGCGGGCCGGCCGCGGATGCCGCGCCGGTCTTCCACATTGGTGCTTCGTCGCCCTTCTTCCCAGCGCATGCGCGTTGCTCCCCGGTCCGTGTCAAGCGGCCCGCACGGTGGCCATCCTCACTGCCAGCCCCGCAACGGTCAAGGCGGGACCATTCGCAGCACGTGGCATTTGAGGTAACGGGTTTCGGCCAGCGCGAGCAGCACCGGATGGTCCCGTCCGGCACCCCGACGCTCCAGCACCTGGGCATCGCGTCCGGCATCGGCCGCGGCGGCCCTCAGCATGTCTTCGAACGCCTGCTCACCCACATGATGGCTGCAGCTGGCCGTGACCAGGTAGCCACCCGGCGAGAGCAATTGCATCGCACGCAGGTTCAGCTCCTTGTAGCCACGCAAGCCAGCCGCGAGCGAGGCCTTGTTCCGCGCGAAGGCCGGCGGGTCCAGCACGATGATGTCGTAACGCTCGCCTGAATCCACCGCGGCCCGCAAGAACTCGAAGACGTTCTCGCAGGCCACGGCGACATTGCCGAGCCCGTTGCGCTCCGCATTCGCTGCGATCCGTTCGCAGGCCTGCGCGGAGCTGTCGACGGCGGTGACCTGGGTGGCCTTGCGCGCCATCTGCAACGCAAACCCGCCGACGTAGCTGAAGCAGTCCAGCGCCCGGCCGTGCGCATAGCGGCCGGCCATCAGGTGATTCTCGCGCTGGTCGAGGAAGCCGCCGGTCTTCTGGCCGTGCTCGAGGCTCAGCGCAATCTCGAGCCGGCCTTCGCGCATGACCACGGGATCAGGCACGTCGCCGTGGATCACGCCCTTCTCCAGCGGCAGGCCTTCGAGCGTGCGCACGCTGGCATCCGAGCGGTTCATGATGCCCTTGCAGTTGAATTGCTCCACGAGCAGACCAACGAGCAGCTCTCTTCGGCGATCCATTGCCGGCGTCAGGAACTGCACGCTGAGCCAGTCACCGTAGCGGTCGACGACGAGGCCCGGCAGGCCATCGGCATCGCCGTGGACCACCCGATAGCTGGCCTCGCCCGGGAACAACGCCTGGCGCAATGCGGCCGCATCGGCAATCCGCGCGCGGAAGAAGGCCTTGTCGACCGGCCGCTCATCCAGGGCCAGCCGGCGCAACGTGATCTGCGAAGCAAGCGACACGCAGGCCTGGCCCAGCAGCCGGCCCTCCACGTCGTGGACCAGTGCGATGTCGCCGGTCGCGATGCCCGACGGCAGGCGGACATCGGACCGGAAGATCCACGGATGGCCCGCCATCCAGCGGGCGCCACCGCGTGCGGTCAGGTGCGCCACCGGCCTGGCCGGTGACACCATCGGTGCAGCCACGGGATCCGGCTTCAGCGGCTTTTCAGCAGGTCACGGATCTCGGTGAGCAGCTGCTGGTCCGGCGTCGGCCCGGGCGGTGGCGGGGGCGGTGCCTCGGCCTTCATCATCCGGTTCATGGCCCGGACCATCAGGAAGATGATGAAGGCCAGGATGACGAAATCCAGGACCGAGTTGATGAAGCTGCCGTATTTCAGGAGCGGCGCGCCGGCATCCACGGCAGCCTTCAACGACGGATAGCTGCCGGAGCCAAGGTTGATGTACAGGTTGCTGAAATCCACCTTGCCCAGCACCTGCCCAACGACCGGCATGATCACGTCATTGGTGAGCGAGGTGACGATCTTGCCGAAGGCCGCGCCGATGATCACGCCGACCGCGAGGTCCATGACATTGCCGCGCAGGGCAAATGCTTTGAATTCCTTGAGCATGCGGATTTCCTTTCGCGCTGGGGAGGGACTCGAACCGCGGTAGAGTAAGCTCACCGGAAAGCGGGGTGCAACTTGCAGGACTACGAAAAGGCGGGAGCTTTCTACCTGGGTCGGCGCTGGCTTCCGGCGGCGACAGGCAGTGGGGCCGGCAAGGGTGGTGGCACGGCCGCCGGATCATTGTCCGACGAACTCGTCCTCTACGAGTCCCCGGACCTGACCACCCATGCCGTGATCATCGGCATGACCGGCAGCGGCAAGACCGGCCTCGGCATCTCGCTGCTCGAGGAAGCGCTGATCGATGGGGTGCCGGTCATCGCGATCGATCCCAAGGGCGACCTCGGCAACCTGCTGCTGACCTTCCCTGAATTGCGACCCGCCGATTTCGAACCCTGGGTGGATCCCGGCGCGGCCGCCTCCGCTGGCCAGTCGGTCAGCGACTTTGCCGCCGCCGAAGCCGCCCGCTGGCGCAAGGGGCTGGCCGACTGGGGACAGGCACCGGAACGCATTGCACGCCTGAAGGCGGCGGCCGACTTCGCGATCTACACACCGGGCAGCACCGCAGGCCGCCCGATCTCGATGCTGGGCTCCTTCGACCGGCCCCCGGAGCAGGTCGCAAACGACCCGGAGCTCTACCGCGAACACCTGTCGGGCCTCGTGACGGGCCTGCTCGCCCTGATCGACATCGACGCGGATCCGTTGACCAGCCGCGACCACATCCTGCTGTCGGCCGTGCTCGACCATCAGTGGCAGGCCGGCGCGACCCCGGACCTGCCCGCGTTGATCGGCGCCGTCCAGCATCCCGGCATGGCAAAGATCGGCGTGCTGGACACCGACACCTTCTACCCGCCGAAGGAGCGCTTCCGGCTGGCGATGCAGCTGAACAACCTGCTGGCGGCGCCCGGCTTCCAGGCGTGGATGGAGGGTGAACCGCTGGATGCGGGCAGGCTGCTGTTCACGCCAGAGGGCAAGCCGCGCGCCTCGGTGCTGTCGATCGCACACCTCGACAACACCAAACGGATGTTCTTCGTCACGCTGCTGCTGAACGCGGTCGTGGCGTGGATGCGCAGCCAGCCCGGCACATCCTCGCTGCGCGCGATCCTGTACATGGATGAGGTGGCCGGCTACCTGCCGCCGGTGGCGATGCCGCCGTCCAAGGGACTGATGCTGACCTTGCTGAAGCAGGCCCGGGCCTTCGGCGTCGGCGTGGTGCTGGCCACCCAGAATCCGGCGGACCTCGATTACAAGGCATTGTCGAATGCCGGCAGCTGGTTCATCGGCCGGTTGCAGACCAACCGGGACCGCGAGCGCGTCAGCGAGGGCTTGAAGTCGGCAGCGGCCGGCATCGGCGCGCAGGACGCCATGGACCTGGATGCCACGCTGGCTGGCCTTGGCAAGCGGACTTTCCTGATGCACAACGTCCACGCAAAAGGCCCGTTGCTGATGCAGACGCGCTGGGCCATGGCCTACCTGCGCGGCCCACTGACCCGCGATGACATCCGCCGCCTGGCCGGCACGGCGCCCACGACATCGGCCGAGGCGCCAACCGCTCCGCCAGCCGCTCCGCCAGTCGCTCCGCCAGTCGCCCCGCCAGTGAGCAGGACCGCCGGCATGCGCCCGGTGGTGCCACCCGGCGTGCCGGAGCGCTTCGAGACCTCGACCCGCGGCGCCGCCGCCGTCGGCGCCGGCAACCACCCGCTGTACCAGGCCCACCTGCTGGGCCTCGCCCGCGTCGGCTGGGTCAGCACGCAGCACGGCATCGACGTCCAGCGGGACTTAAGCCTCAGTCTTCCCGTCGGGCCGGGTGCGGTCCGGCAACAGATCGACTGGCGCGATGCCCGGCCAGCCGGCATCGACCTTGCCGCGCTCGGCGACACGCCGCTCTCCGGCGTGGGCTTTGCCGCCCTGCCGCCGCTCTTTTCGGACGCCGCCACGGTGAAGTTCGCGGGCGAGCAGTTCGGCCGCTGGCTCCGCACGGAATGCACCCTCGTGCTGAAACGCAGTCCGCTGCTAAAGCTCGTCTCGAACCCGGACGAGTCCGAAGCAGATTTTCATGCCCGGCTGGAACAGGCGGCAAAGGCAGCCTGCGACAAGGCCACGGCCGAACTGCGTGACAAGTGCGCCAGGGAGAAGGATCGGCTCGAGGAACAACTGCGCAAGGCAGGACAGGCCCTGGAACGCGAGAAGGAGCAGGCCACCGGCTCGAAGATCGGCGCGGCGCTCTCGATCGGCAGCGCCGTGCTCGGCATGGTGCTTGGCCGGCGCAAGCTCTCGGCCAGCTCCACGAGCCGCATGGCCACCGCCATCGGCAAGGCCGGCAACATGCAGAAAGAGGCCGGCGACGTCTCGCGCGCTACCGAGACCGTGGCGCAACGCGAAGCCGCCCTTCAGGCGCTGGACGACAAGCTGCAGCAGGAGATCGGCGAAGCCGGGAAGAGATTCGACGTGGCAGCCCTGGTGCTGGAAGACATCACGCTGCGGCCGAAGGCCACCGACATCAACGTCCGGTTCTGCGGCCTCGCGTGGCTGATCGACTCAAGTCAGGCATCGCAGGGCCAGGTATCGCAGGGCCAGGCATCGTGACGGGCGGGTTCCGGGTTCCTATCGGCCGAACGGGAATCCGTACATGATCGACGTGCTCAGCATCCACCACGAATCGGCGTACTCGATGTCGACCACGTCCGCCTCGATGCGCAGGCTGATGCGATCCGTGCCGCGATAATCCAGGCCCAGCCCCCAGAGCAGATCGCTGCCGTCGTCGGATGCCCGGTAACCGATCGAATCGATGCGCGCCTTGCTGTCCCAGCGAATCATGCCGACGCGCCCGAAAGCCACCAGCTCGTTGTTCACCGGATAGCGCCCCACGAGCGACAGGTCGTAACCCGTGGTGTCGATACTGTACGTGGCGCTGGGCTGGTAGAGCGCCACCATCACCTGGTCCTTGATCTTGCCGAAGTCGACGTAGCCGGCTTCCAGTCCCACGAAACGGCCATAACGAAATCCCAGGAAACCGCGGGCGGCCAGTGCGGAATCCTCCAGGTCGAACTTGTCCACCTTGACGGTGGAAAACCCGACGCCCATGCCGCCGTAGAGCTCCGACTCGGCATGCGCCGCCGTGGCCAACGACCCGAGCAGGACCATCAGCAATGCCGTTGGAAGGCGCTTCATGTGCTTCTCCGGGTTTTCGCCACGCGCAAGCCTAGCAAGTTTCGCGGTATCGCGTCCGGGCCACCAGCCACTATATAGTCCCGGCCCATGAAGAAGATCTTCTATGGCTGGTATGTCGCCGTGGCCTGCGGCATCGGCCTGGCCTGCGGCCTGGCGAGCGTGCTGACCGCGACCTTTTCCATATTCCTGGGGCCGTTGCGGTCGGAGTTCGGCTGGACGCAACCGCAGGCCTTCATGGCGATCCTGCTGGTGACGGGAGCCGTCACCATCGCCTCGCCCTTCATCGGCGCGCTCGTGGATCGCTTCGGCGCGAAGCGGATGATCATCACGGGCTTCCTGCTCGAAGGTGCGGTCATCGCCTCCTTTGCCGTGCAGACGGCGGCGCTCTCCGGCTTCTACATCCGCTACATCGCGCTCGCGATCCTCGGCCTCGGCACGACCCACGTGGCCTTTGCCCGGGTCATCGCCGTGTGGTTCGACCGGCACCGTGGCCTGGCGCTCGGCCTGACACTCGCCGGCATGGGACTCGGCGGCATTGCCTGGCCACTGCTCTCGCAATGGGCGATCGGCGAGTTTGGCTGGCGCACGGCCTACGTGATCGTGGCTGTGTCGGTGGCAACGGTCGGGATACTCGCGATCGGGCTCGTGGTCCGCGAGTCGCCCGCGACCATGGGGCTCGAGCCGGACGGCGCGCCGCCCGTCCCGCCAGCGACCCCGGTAACGACGGGGGCCACAACGGGGGCGACAACGGGGGCATCAACCGGGGCGACAACCCCGACAACGATGCAGGCTGGCTACACGCTGGCCGAGACCATGCGACAGCACTCCTTCTGGCTGATGCTGGCCGCCTTCCTCCTGATCGGCATGGCGGTGCAGAGCCTGATCCTGCACCTGGTGCCGCTGCTCGTCATGCGCGATGTCGAGCCGATGCGCGCGGCGCAGGCGCAGTCGATGGTGGCCGCTGCGCTGATCGTGGGCCGGCTCCTGGCCGGCGTGTTGATGGACCGCTTCTTCGCACCGCGGGTCGCGGTTGCGTTCCTGGTCGGCCCGGTGGTCGGCATCGCGCTTCTGGCCTCCGGCGCGAGCGGCACGGCGGCCTTCGTGGCCGGCGTGCTGACGGGTCTCGCGGCCGGTGCCGAAGTGGATGTCACCGCCTATCTTGCCAGCCGCTACTTCGGCCTGAAGTATTTCAGCCGGATCTATGCCTGGTATTACAGCGCCTACTCGGCCGGCGCCGGCCTCGGACCCCTGCTGACGGCCTGGGCCGTGGAGCACCAGGGCGAGTACACGGGCATCCTGTACTTCCACGGCGGCATGCTGGTGCTGGCTGCCGTGTTGTTGTCCTTCCTCGGCCCCTATCCCCGCGCCTTCGCCACCGCGGTGGATCGGCGCTGAGCCCACGGCCCCGGGGCTGCGTCAGCGGCGAACCGGATGCTTCTGCAGCTTCCGCTGCAGCGTGCGCCGGTGGATGCCGAGCGAGCGGGCGGTGGCGGAGATGTTGCCGTGGTTTTCCGTCAGCACGCGCTGGATGTGCTCCCATTCCACGCGCTTGACCGACAGCGGCTGCGGATTGAGCGGTGCGGCCGGTGCCGCCTCGCCCTCCGACCTCGTCAGGGCGGCAATGATCGTGTCGATGTCCGCCGGCTTCGTCAGGTACTGGCTGGCACCGAGCTTCACGGCTTCGACGGCCGTGGCAATGCTGCCGAAGCCGGTCAGCACCACGGTCCGCGCCGGCTTCGGGCCCTGGGTCAAGAGCGGAATCACGTCGAGGCCCGAGCCCGTGCCGATCCGCAGGTCGACAATCGCGGCATCCGGCGGCGAGTCCGCTATGGCCCGTTCCGCGTCGGCGCAGGTGAGCGCCAGGGTCACTTCCATCCCGCGCCGGCGCAGTGCACCTGCCAGCACATCGCTGAATACCGGATCATCCTCCACCACCAGGATCTTCACGCCGTCGTCTCCTTCCGCAATTCGCTGATCAGGCTCACCGGCAGGCGTATCCACACCGTCGTGCCGCCCTCGTCATTGTCGACTGTCTCCAGGGTACCGCCCGCCTGCGAAATCGCCGCCTGGGACAGGAACAGCCCCAACCCCAACCCGCCCTGCTTGGTTGACACGCCGACCCGCTCCAGCGAACCCGGCGGCCCGGCCTTGAGGCCGCCACCGCGGTCTCGCACGCCGATCGTCACCGCGCTCGCGGTCCATTCGTACTGGAGCCGGACGTGGGTTGGCGAGACATCGACTGCATTGTGCAGGATGTTCAGCAGGGCCTGGCGCACCGTGCGCTCGGCGATCAGCATCGGCGGCACGCCTGGCGTGGCCGGCGCATCGACCGTGACGATCGAACCCGGCCTCAAGCGGCGCACCTCCGCGGCGGTCCGGCGCAGGAACACATCGAGCCGCAATCGTTCGGCGGAGTCTGCCCGGGCCACGCCGGCCGATGCCGAGATCACCGACAGGGCCTCCTTGCAGCGGTTGATCTGGTCGCGCAGGATGCCGAGGTCGCGGTGGAGCGCCGGCCAGTCTTTCGCCGGATACTCCCGGGCGATCTCGCCGGTGACGACCGCCATGGTCGCGAGCGGCGTGCTGAGTTCATGGGCCGCGCCGGCCGCCAGGGTGGCCACGGCCACGACGCGCTCGTCGCGCAGCGCGGACTCCCGCAGGCGCGCCAGGTAATGGTCCCGCTCCCGCACCGTCACCGCCATGGCCGACACGAAGATCGCGATGATCGCGCTCACGACCAGGAAGCCGACCCACATGCCCATCGCGTGCAGGTCGATGCTCGAACGCGTGTGGAGATTGATGAACTCCGGCACCTCCACGCGCCAGAGCATCAGCACGCTGTAGCTGACTGCGCTGATTCCGGTGATCATCCAGGTGTAGCGTTGCGGCAGCGCCGCCGCGGAGATCGCCATGGGCAGCAGGTAGAAGAACACGAAGGGGTTGGATGCGCCGCCCGAGTAGTAAAGAATGCTGGTCAGCGCCACCAGGTCGACGAGCAGCTGCACGAAGAACTGGCGATCGGTGATGGAAGAACTTGCCCGGTGGCGATACCAGGCGCCGAAATTGAACAGCACCAGCAGCCCGACGATCATCATCAGTCGTCCGGAAGACACCTGCAGGCCATAAATCTGCTGCGCCAGCACGAGGCAGATCGCGGAGCCCGGTACCGCGATCATCCGGATCCAGATCAGCCGACGCACGTTCAGTGCGGCCGACGGCACCTCGCCCGACCGATCACGCAGTGACAGCGGATCGGCCGCCGGCTCGACACCATGGCGCAGTTCGGCCGCGCCCGGTGCGGCGACCGGCGAAGCCTGGCGTAGTGCGGACATCTGCCCCTCCCGGGTCGCCCTGGATGCGGCAATTCTAGGCGGTTGCAGCGGTGCCGTCCGGCCCGGGACCGATTATTGCCGGCAGCGCGGCAAGCTGTCGCAGGCCCGGATGGCCGGACTCGGGCCGGGAACTCCGGCC
>CAZMVP010000040.1:8971-12654 GCA_964569355.1 uncultured Chromatiaceae bacterium
GCCGGCAGGTCCAGCACCGCGACGAGGCCCGGGTTGTTGTCGTCGAGCTTCAGGCTGCCATGGTGCAGCCGGGCCACGGCAGCGGCCAGGTTCAGCCCGAGGCCCGAACCATCGCGCGGCGGCGGGTTGCGCGGCACGGTGCCAAGGCGCGTGAAGGGCTGGACGGCCCGCGCGCGTTCGTCCGCCGGGATGCCGGGACCCTGGTCCGTGACGGAGATCAGCTGGCGATGGTCGGCCTGCCAGGTCCGCAGGCGCACCTGGCTGCCGGCATGGGAGAACTTGAGCGCGTTGTCGATCAGGTTGGCCACGGCCTGTGCCAGCAGCTGGCGATGGCCCAGCACGCAGCTGCCGGGCTGGCATTCAACGGACAGATCGATGCCCTGCTCCTCGGCCTGCGGCTGGTAGAGCTCGCCCAACTCGCTCAGCATCGTGTCGAGCGCCACCGGCTCGGGACGCGCGCCCACCGTGCCGCTTTCTGCCTCGGCGATCTGCAACAGCGCGGTCAGTACGCGCTGCATGTGGTCGACGTCGTTCAACACCAGCGCCAGCGCGTTCCGCTCCGGGCCGGCGTCGGCTTGCGCAGGGGATGGCGGACCAGCCAGCACCTGCTCGACCCGCAGGCGCATCCGGTGCATCGGACTGCGCAAATCGTGCGCCGCACTGTGCAGTGACGCGCGCAGGATGTCCGTGGTCCTGGCCAGGCGCGCGAGCAGTTCGTTGACCTCGACCGCCAGCGCATCGAATTCATCATCGGTGCCGGTCACCGGCAGCCGGCGCGCGAGGTTGCCGTCGACCACTTCCTTGCAGCTGCGGCTCACGGCTTCGACACGCGCCAGGATGCGGCGGCTCTGGCGGTAGCCGATGCCGAGTGCGAGCAGCGTGACGAGGATCGTGCCGACGCCGGCGGCCACCGCGAAACGTCGCCCGAGTTCGCGGCGGTCGCTCAGGTCGGTGCCGACCAGGAGCCGGAGGCCGCGAGTCGGCTCGAGCACCATGGCCCGCACCGGCCGTCGCGTCTCGTGCCCGCCTTCACGAAGTTCTATCTCGAACTCGACCCAGGGCCCGTTGCGGTCACCCATGACCGGCCAGGCCGGCAAATTGCCGGCCATGACGAAGCCTTCGTTGTCGGCCAGCAGGTACACCGCGTTGATCCGGCTGAACGCATTGGCCCGCAGGTTCAGCTCGTTGACGAGGCTGCGGGTGCCGCCGTGCTCGTAGGACTCCATGAGGCTGCGCGCATCGCGTTCGATCACCGAATCGAGTTCGGCGTTGATGAAGCGCGTGGTCAGCAGGTAGATCGCGAACACGAGCGCCACCAGCGCCACGGCAAAGGTGGCCGCATAGACGACAGACAAGCGCAGGGCGGAGGTACGCACCTCACTCCGCCCGCAATGAATAGCCGGCACCGCGGATGGTCTGGATCAGCGGCGGGTCGAATCCCTTGTCGACGGCCTGCCGCAGGCGGCTCATGTGCACGTCGATCACATTGGTCTGCGGATCGAAGTGCAGGTCCCAGACGCCTTCCAGCAGCATGGTCCGGGTCACGACCTGCCCGGCCCGGCGCAGCAGGAACTCGAGCAGCTTGAACTCGCGCGCGGTGAGGTCGATGCGTTTTCCCGCGCGGGTCACGGTGCGTGCCAGCAGGTCCATCTCGAGGTCGGCCAGGCGCAGCTTCATCTCCGGCACCGGCGCGATCTGCCCGCGCCGGAGCAGGGCCTGGATCCGGGCCAGCAGCTCCGACAGCGCAAACGGCTTGGTCAGGTAGTCGTCGCCACCGGCCCGCAGCCCTTCCACGCGATGATCCACCGAGCCCAGGGCCGACAGGATCAGCACCGGGGTCTGGTTGCCCTGCTTGCGCAGCACCTCGACGATCGTCAGCCCGTCGAGGTGGGGCAGCATGCGGTCGGCGACGATCACGTCATAGTCGTGCTCGGTGGCCTGGAACAGGCCGTCGCGGCCGTCGGCCGCGTGGTCCACGGTGTAGCTCGCCTCCGCGAGTGCCTTGACCAGATAACCCGCCGCATCGCGGTCGTCCTCGATCAGCAATAGCCGCATGTCGTTCACGATCCCCGGGCCACCTGCCCGTCGCGTTCAAGGGTACCCGAGCCGCGGCCCCAGAGCCCGCGCACGCCGCCGGAGATCAGCGTCGCGACATCCAGCAGCGCATGCGGCAGCGCGAAGCCCCCGGGCGATGCCAGGTAGCGTGGCTGCCAGTCCGGCAGGAACTTGGATTTGTAGCGTCGCAGGCCGCTGAAATTGTAGAAGTGGTCGCCGTAGCGGAACACAAGGTTGCCGACCCGGTGCCAGGCGGGTGCCAGCGGATGTACCTCGAGCCCGGCAAGCGGTGTCATGCCGAGGTTGAACCAGCCGTAGCCCTGCTCCTTGCCCCACAACAGCAGTTCGGTGAACAGGTAGTCCATCGCGCCGTGCGGCGCATCGGGACCGAAGCGCATCAGGTCGACGGACAATTCCTCGCGGCCGGTGGTCACCCACAGGTTGGCAAAGGCCACCGGAGCGCCGGCCACGCGGATCAGCGCGATCGGGAAGTTGCGCAGGTAGTCGGGAGAGAAGAAACCGAGCGAAAAACCCTTCTCGGTGGTGGACTTGTCCTCGAGCCAGTGGTCGGAGATCGCGCGCAGCGATTCCAGCAGCGGGTCCAGGTTGCCGGGCATCACGATCTCGAAGCTGGCCCCCTCGCGCTCGGCCCGGCGCCGCGCCGTCCGCAGCTCCGCCCGTGCCCGGCCGTCGAGCGAGAAATCCGGCAGCCACACCCGGGCTTCCTCGCCGAGCTTGGTCAGGGTCAGGCCCAGGTCCAGGTACAGCGGCAGGTGGTTGCTGGAGACTTCGTAGATCACGGTCCGGCCACCGTGTTCGCTGACCATCTCGCGGAACCGCCACAGGAGATCCTCGGCTGCTTCGGGGTTGGCAGCCGCGGTCACCGGGTCGCCCATCGCGATCCAGCTGCGCCCGACGATGCGGTACATCAGGAAGGCGGTGCCGTCGTCGGAGAACAGCAGCTGCTTGTCGCCCGCCAGCGCCAGGTTCGCGACTGCCGACGCGCTCTTCGCGATGATGCCGCGCGCACGCTCGAGCTCCGCCGGGCCCGGCAGCCCGGGTTCCGGCTGTGCCGGCTTCAGCAGCTTGGCAAGGACGATCGCCGTGGCGATCACCGCCACGACGAGGCTCGCGCGCAGCATGCGCGGCGCATCGTCATGCACGGCAAACGTCCACCAGAGCTCGTTGGAATAGGGAACCTGGCGATGCGTGAGGAAGCCGATCCAGATGGTGATGCCGATGACCACCAGCATGTTCAGCATCCAGCCCGGCCCGAAGCGGTCCTGCCACAATGTCGCGCGCCGGTAGAACTGGTGGCGGGCCAGCCACAGGCTCGCGCAGACCAGTCCGAGGATCGAGGCTTCCTCGTAGTCCAGCCCCTTGAGCAGCGATACCGCCATGCCGGCCAGGAGCAGCGCATAGGTCAGGTGGTAGGCGGCATTCACCCGCTCGAAGAGCGCGCGGGCCAGCACGAGCAGGGCCACCCCGATGATGCTGCCGGCCAGGTGCGAGGTCTCCAGCACCGGCAAGGGCAGCACGCGCCGCAGCAGCGACAGCCGGTTGTCGATGGCCGGCGTTGCGCCCGAGACCAGCAGGATGGCACCGGCCAGGAAGACCAGTGATCCGAG
>CAZMVP010000041.1:0-1964 GCA_964569355.1 uncultured Chromatiaceae bacterium
GGGGGCGGGCCGGGGGGGGGGGGGCCCCCCCGGGCGCCCCCCGGGGGCCCCCCCCCCCGGGCCGCGGGGTCGCCCCCCACCCCCTGCTGCCCTGCTGTGCGTCAGTTCGCCGGTGCTGGCGTCCGCGCCGGGAAGCCTTCCATTGCCTGGGCCACGACCTGCGCCACGGCAGCCGCGTCGAGCTTCGAGCGATCGACCTTGCCCGCCAGAGACCCGAACCACAGTTCGCGGTTCTCGGCGGCATCCAGCACGTGGATCACGAGCTTGCCTTCCTTGTAGCTCTGCACGCTCGGGCTGCCGACGTTCACCGCTCCGCCGATGTTGCCGCCGAAGCTGCCGAGGCCGATGCCGATCCGGAACGGATTCGACTTGACCTTGTCGCTCGTGGAGTTGTCATAGGTCACCAGCAGCTGCGGCTTGTCGTTGGTCTCGACGTACCCGCGCCGGGTCATCTGCGCCGTGATGGCGCTGCGGATATTCGCGTCGAGCAGCTGCAGCGGCTGGTCCGCGGTGCCGACCGGCCCCTTGACCTTGAAGGTCTGGTACTGGGCCAGGTTGGCATCGGGCGCGGTCTGGGAGAGGTGTTCCGGCCCGCTGGTCGCACAACCGGCCAGGGCCATCATCAACAGGGCAGCCACGGGCAGGACGAGCAGCCGGGCCGTCCGAGGGTTCCCGAAAAGCCGGCCCGAGGCGCTGGGCGATACGGTCCTTGTTGCAGTCATGTGCGTCTGGCCTCCCTGGCCCTGTAAGTAAACACTGTATAGACACTAATCAGTTTCAGGTCTTGCCAACCAAAGGGTTAGCAGCCCTGCTGCGCCCAGCACCCAGCCCACCCAGTTCGGCGGCGTGTCGAGTCCCAGCCACACCGCCGAGGCTACCAGCATCGCGCCGCCGGCGGTGGCGCGGTAGCGCGCACGGGCATCGGCCCGGCGGACCTGTTCCTCCGCGGCACGGCGCCGCTCGATGGCCACCTGGTCGTCCTCGAGCGTGGTGTCCACAAGCTTCCGCGCCACGAGGGGCAGCTTCTCGAGTGCATAACGGACGTCGGGCCATTCCCGCCGCAGGCGGCGTAACGTGGCGCGCGGGCCGGTCTGCTCCAGCATCCAGGCTTTCAGCACGGGCTTGCCGGTCTGCCAGATGTCGAGCTCCGGATAGAGCACGCGACCCAGGCCCTCGATCTGCACCAGGGTCTTCTCCAGCAGCAGCAGTTGCGGCTGGACCTCCATGTTGAACTGGCGGGCCACCGAGATCAGCTGCAGCAGCACCTGGCCGAACGAGATTTCCTTCAGCGGCTTGCTGAAGATCGGCTCGCACACGGTGCGCACCGCAGCCTCCAGTTCGCTGACGCGCGTGCCGGCCGGTACCCAGCCGGAATCGACATGGAGCCGGGCCACGCGGTAGTAGTCGCGGTCGAAGAAGGCCAGGAAGTTCTCGGCCAGGTAACGCCGGTCGCGTTCCTCCAGGCTGCCGACGATGCCGAAGTCGACCGCCGCGTAGCGCGGCAGCGCCGGGTTGGTGGCATCGACGAAGATGTTGCCGGGGTGCATGTCGGCATGGAAGAAGTTGTCGCGGAACACCTGCGTGAAGAAGATCTCGACACCGTTGCTGGCCAGCCGCGGGATGTTGACGCCCGCGGCGCGCAGAGCCTCCATGTCGTCGATCGGGATGCCGTGGATGCGCTCCATCACGAGCACGCCGGGCCGGCAGTAGTCGAAATACACCTCGGGCACGTAGATCAGCGGCGACTCCCGCCAGTTGCGGCGGAGCTGGGTGGCATTGGCCGCCTCGCGCAGCAGGTCGAGCTCGTTCAGGATGGTCTTTTCGTACTCTGTCACGACGTCGATCGGCCGCAATCGTCGGGCTTCGACCCACCAGCGCTGCGCCAGCCGGGCTACGGCATGGAGCACCTCGAGGTCCTGCTCGATCAGCTCGCGCACCCGCGGCCGCAGCAGCTTCACGACCAC
>CAZMVP010000041.1:2064-12494 GCA_964569355.1 uncultured Chromatiaceae bacterium
CGCAGCAACTGGTCGATGCCATGCCGGATCAGCACCCGCCGGATCGACAGCAGGCGCAGGAACAGCCGGACCCGGTTCAAGGCGAGCGTTCCTTGAGCCGGGCGAGGCGGGCTTCGGCCCGTTCCACGTCATTCGCCAGGGTATCGACGTCGCGATGGAACTCATCGACTTCGAAGCGGGTCGGCAGCGTGCGCCGCTCCTCGGTGAAGTACTCGCCAACACTGCGGGTCACGGACTCCACCGCATGCTTGCCGAAGTCGACCATCTCCCGGCCCACGACGCCAACGCGATGGGCCAGCGGATCGCCAATGAGCTTCGACAGCTCCTCCTCGAGGTCGGGCTTTGCCATGCGCAGCAGCTCGCGGAACCGGTCGGCCACGTCTGCGTCGCCCGCCATCCGGATATCCCCGCTGCGGACCAACGCCTGCGGATCACTTCCCAGCAGCTTCAGCAGCGACAACCCCGACCCCGCCACCAGACAACTTCCGCTTTCCGTACCGGACTCCGTCCGGGTAGTTGTCAGCTGGAGGCGACCGGCGGCAGCCCGGAGCAGCACGGTAAGCGGCATACCATCCACTTGAACGGCAAGGGATTTTCCTTCCAGCGCCGTAGCCATGGCTGCGGCCGTCGAGGACAGCCCGATGCCCCGGTTCAGCAGCTGCTCGATGGGCCTCAACGCCAGCGTGGGGAGCGACGACATGGCCGGGCTCAGTACCGGAAGCCCTGGTGCAGCGCCACGATGCCGCCGCTCAGGTTCTGGTAGCCGACATCCTGCAGGCCGGCATCAACCATCATCGAGCGCAGGGTTTCCTGGTCCGGATGCATCCGGATCGATTCCGCCAGATACCGGTAGCTGGCCTCGTCCCCGGCCACATGCTCGCCAAGCCATGGCAGCACGCGGAACGAGTACATCTCGTACAGGGGCTCGATGGCCTTGATCGCCGGCTTCGAGAACTCCAGCACGAGCAGACGCCCACCCGGCTTCAGCACCCGCGCCATCTCGCGCAACGCGGCTGGCTTGTCCGTGCAGTTGCGCAGGCCGAAGCCGATCGTCACGCAATGGAAACGTTCATCGCCGAACGGCAGCTGCTCGGCATTGGCCAGCAGGCTCGAGACATTGCCGAACACCCCGGCATCCACGATCTTCCGGCGGCCCACCTCGAGCATCCCGGCATTGATGTCCGTGTGGCACACGAGCCCTGAGGTACCGACCTTGCGTGCCATGCCGATCGACAGATCCCCCGTGCCCCCGGCCACATCCAGCGCCTGGTCGCCGGCATGCAGCCCCGTCCGGCCCAGCGCGATCCGCTTCCACAGCCGGTGCAGCCCGCCCGACATCAGGTCGTTCATCAGGTCGTAGTTGCGCGCCACCGAATCGAAGACCGCACGAACCCGGCCGGCCTTCTCGGCGGTCGGGATGGTCTCGTAGCCGAAGTGGGTCTGTTCCATGGATTGCCAGTGAAATGGATCGCCGGTGAAATCGGGGTCCCGCTATCCTAACTGACGCACCCGCTCAAACAGGCAGATCGCGGCTGCCGCCGCGATATTCAGCGACTCCGTGCCGCCCGGCATCGGGATGGCGACCACCTCGGCGGCCCGGCCGAGCAGTGCCGGTGAAACGCCGGCTCCCTCGTTGCCGAAGACGAGTGCGATCGACCCGGTCAGGTCGGTGTCAAAAACCGATTTCGACGCCCGGAGCCCGGTGGCCACGAGCCGGCCCTTGAAGGCATCGGCAAAGGCGGCCAGGTCCACGCCGACAAAGCAGTCCAGCTGGAAATGTGCCCCCATTCCCGCGCGCAGCACCTTGGGCGACCACAGGTCGGCGCATTCGGCCGACAAATGGACCTGACGGATGCCGGCCGCTGCCGTTGAACGCAGAATGGAGCCCAGGTTCCCCGGATCCTGGACCGCCTCCAGCAACACGCAGGTGTCGGAATCCCCTGATGGCGCCTGGCGCCCCGAAATGGGAATGATTGCGAGGATGCCGGTGGGTGTCTGTACCGGCGACAGGCGACGGAACAGGTCATCGCCGAGCGCAAAGGTTGCCACGTCAGGCATGCGCGCCAGGAGGTCGGCGATTTCGTCGCGTTGCCGGCCGCTCTCGCTGACCACCAGCGTGGCCGGTGGCCCGCGGTGTTCGACGTGGCTGGCAACGAGGTGCACGCCATCGATGACGGCGAGGCCGGCCTGGCGCCGGTCGCGCGCGGATTCGACCAGGCCTAGCCATTCCCGGAAGCGGGGATTGTCACTGGAGCTGATGAGGATCATGGAGGTGACTTATCTGTGGTGTGGCACTGTACCGCAGGCCGCGGGGCCGGCCCCGGGCCCCGATGCGAAACAAGGCACAGCGGCATCTACGTTACACTTCACTTGATTCGTCGACAAAATGCCGGGCGCCCAGCCCGCGACCCGAGCCATCCATGCTTGTCCGATCCCCACACGCAATACCCCACCTGACGCTGCCAGGCCTGCTCGCACTGCTGCTGGCACTGGCCTTGTCCGGCTGTAGCAAGCCCGAGCCCAAGGCCGAACCCACCCCGAGCCTCATCGTGACCACGACCACGCCCGTGACCCGCGAGGTGGAGCGCCAGCTCCAGGTCTCCGGCGCGGTGGCCGCGTGGCAGGAGATCAGCCTGGGCGCGGAGCTCTCGGGCATTCGCGTGACCGAGGTGCTGGTGGAAGTCGGTGACCGCGTCAAGGCGGGGCAGCCGCTCATCCGGCTGGATGCGCGCACGCTCAAGGTCAAGGCCCGCCAGGCCGAAGCCAGCGTCGCGCAGGCCCGGGCCGGGCTCGAACTGGCGCAGGCCAATTTCCGGCGCGGACAGACGCTGGTGAAGCAGGGGTTGATCTCCGCCAGCAATGCCGACGAGTTGCAGGCCAACCTGTCCAGCGCCGAGGCGCAGCTGGAGACTGCAAAGGCCAACCTGGACGCGGCACAGTTGAATGTCACGTTTACCACCGTGTACGCGCCCGATGCGGGCCTGATCTCCGCGCGCACCGTCGAGCCGGGCCAGGTCGTGTCGGTCGGCGCCGATCTCCTGAAGCTGATCCGCGACGGCAGGCTCGAGTGGCGTGCCGAGCTGGTCCAGCGCGATCTCGCGCTCGTGCACATCGGCATGACCGTGGAACTGACGGGGCCGGGCGGGCACAAGGTGACGGGCAAGGTGCGCACGGTATCGCCGGCGGTGGATGCCAACACCCGCACCGGCACCCTCTATGCCGACCTGCCGGAGCCGGGCGACCTGCACGCCGGCATGTTCGCCGAGGGCCGGATCTTCCTCGGCAAGGCGCCCGCCACGATGGTGCCGCGCGAATCCGTGGTCTATCGCGACGGCTATCCCTATGTCTTCGTCGCGAAGGACCATGGCGGCGAGGCCGGGGCGCTGTTCAATGTCGAGCAACGGCGGATCGAGGCGGGCAGCCAGCATGGTGATTTCACCGAGATCCTGGGCGGCGTGAAGGCCAACGAGCATATCGTGGTGCGCGGCGCCGGCTTCCTCAGCGATGGCGACCTCGTGCGCGAAGTGGCCGCCGGCGCATGAACCAGACCACCTGATCCGGTTCCGCTTGAAGCCATGACCATCAACGTTTCACTCTGGGGCATCCGCAATCCGATCGCGGCGGCGCTGATCTTCGGCATCCTCTGCGCGCTCGGCATCCATGGCCTGCGCCAGTTGCCGATCGCGCAGTTGCCGGACATCCCGGTACCGGCTATCACGATCACGGTGCGCTTGGCCGGTGCCACGCCGGAGCAGCTGGAGACCAATGTCACGCGCAAGGTGGAGGATGCCGTTGCCTCGCTCGCCGACATCGACAAGCTGACCTCCACGGTCAATGAAGGCGTGTCGACGACCCAGGTGCTGTTCGAGATCGGCCGGAACATGGACCATGCGATGGACGAGGTCCGCAATGCCGTCGATGGCATCCGGCCCGACCTGCCGGCCGAGATCGACGAGCCAACCTATTCCCGCGTGACCGTCTTCGGCCCGATCCTGCTGGGCTATGCCGTGTCTTCCGACCGCCTGCACATGGACGAACTCACGTGGTTCGTCGATGACGTGGTCACCAAGGCGCTGTTCAGCGCTCCGGGCGTGGGTACCGTGCAGCGCACCGGCGGCGTCAACCGCGAGGTCAGCGTGAACCTGAACCCGGTGGCGCTGCAGGGCTACGGCATCACGGCCGGCACGGTGTCCGCCCAGCTCGCGCGGTTGCAGGTGGAGCTGCCCGGCGGCCGCACCACGCTCGGTGGGCGCGAGCAGTCCGTGCGCACCGTCGGCACGGTGAGTTCAGCCGCGGATCTGGCCAACTACCCCATCTCCCTGCCGGACGGCCGGTCGGTGCGCCTGTCGGCCCTCGCCACGGTGAAGGACAGCTTTGCCGATCCGCGCGAGCTCGCGTTGCTGGACGGCAAGCCAGTCGTGGGCTTGTCGATCCAGCGGGCCATCGATACGAGTTCAGTCGTGGTTGGCGGCGAGGTTCGCCAGAAGATTGCCGACCTGACTGCACAGTATCCGGACGTGCACTTCACGGAAGTGATGTCGTCCGTCGAGGAGGCCAAGGATTCCTACGAGGCCTCCGTCTCGATGCTGCTCGAGGGTGCCTTCCTGGCCGTGGTCGTGGTCTGGCTTTTCCTGCGTGACTGGCGCGCCACGTGGATCACGGCGGTGGCACTGCCGCTTTCCATGCTGCCGACCTTCTGGGTCATGGACCTGCTCGGCTTCAGCCTGAACCTGCTCTCGCTGCTGGCGCTGGCCGTGGTCATCGGCGTGCTCGTGGACGATGCCATCGTCGAGATCGAGAACATCGTGCAGCACCGGACCATGGGCAAGGGCCCGGAGCAGGCAGCCATCGAGGCCGCCAACGAGATCGGCATCGCGGTGATCGCCACATCGATCACGCTGGCCGCGGTCTTCATGCCGGTGGCTTTCATCCCCGGGCAGATCGGACTTTTCTTCCGCCAGTTCGGCTGGACGGCGGCCGTGGCCGTGCTGTTCTCGCTGCTCGTCGCGCGGCTGCTCACGCCGATGCTGGCCGCGCGCTACCTCGGCCCCATCCGCGAGACCGCGCCCGAGCCGCGCTGGGTGCCGCGATACCTGCGCTGGGTGGACCTGGCGCTGCGCCACCGCGGCCGGACCATGCTGATCGCGGTCGGCACCTTCGTGGTCGCCATCGGCATCGTGCCGCTGATTCCGACCACCTTCGTGCCACCCACCGATCTCGACCGGACCAAGCTGCAGATCAGCCTGCCGCCCGGTGTGCAGCTCGAGGACACCATTGCCGCGGTCCGTGAAGCCAGCGCGAAGCTCAAGGGCATGCCGGAGCTGACCTCGATCTACACCACGATCGGCGCCGGTTCCACCAGCTTCGCAAGCGGCGTGCAGGGCGAGGTGCGCAAGGCCGCACTCATGCTCGAGTTCAAGAAGGAGCGAAAGCGCACGGTCCACCAACTGGAGACCGAAGTCCGTCATCGCCTGCGCGACATGCCCGGCGTGCGCATCAACTTCGCCGCGACGGGACCCGGTGAGCGCCTGGATGTCGTGCTGGCCGGCAAGGATGGCAACCAGCTCGGCGAGGCCGGGCGCAAGATCGAATCTGCGTTGCGCAGCATCCCGGGCCTTGGCAGCGTGTCTTCCACCGCCTCGCTCCTCAATCCCGAGATCATCATCGAGCCGGATCCCGCCAGGGCGGCGGACCTCGGCGTGTCGACGCTCGCCATTGCCGATGCGGCGCGCATCGCCACCAGCGGCGATTACGACCGCAACCTCGCCAAGCTCAACCTCGCCGAGCGCCAGATCCCGATCGCCGTCAAGGTGGCCGATGCCTCGTTGAGCAACAAGGCGCTGTTGTCGCTGCTGCGGGTGCCCTCGCGCAACGGCAGCGTGCCCTTGTCTGCCGTCGCCACGATCCGTGACGGCAGCGGTCCCGCCGAGATCGAACGTTTCGATCGCGAGCGCAACATCAAGGTCTCCGCTGAACTGAACGGCCTGCCCCTCGGCAATGTCATGGCCGAGCTGCGCAAGATGCCCGCTTTCACCGACCTGCCGCCCGGCGTGCGCATCGTGCCGAGCGGAGATGCCGAAGCCTTCGTCGACATGTTCACCGGCTTCGCCATGGCCATGCTCGCCGGCATCGGCTCGGTCTACCTCGTGCTGCTGCTGCTCTTCGGCAGCCCCGCTCAGCCGCTCGTGATCCTCGCCGCCGTGCCCCTCTGCGGCGTCGGCGCCTTCGGTGCGCTGCTCGTCACCGGCAACGCGCTCTCGCTGCCCTCGCTGATCGGGCTCTTGATGCTCACCGGCGTTGCCACCAAGAACTCCATCCTGATCGTCGACTACGCCATCATCGGCCAGCGCGACCAGGGCCTCTCGCGCCACGACGCCATTGTCGCCGCGTGCCGCAAGCGCGTGCGGCCCGTGCTCATGACCACCATCGCGATGGGTGCCGGCATGCTGCCGGTCGCGCTCGGCATGAACGCCGACGGAAACTTCCGCGCCCCGCTCGGCGTGGCCGTGATCGGCGGGCTGCTCACCTCCACGTTGCTGTCACTGGTCGTGGTGCCGGCAACCTATTCCAAGGTCGCGGAGTGGCTGGATCCGTTGAATGCAAGGCGGGCGAAGCGGAAGGCGGCACGGGAGGCGATGGGGCAGGGGGTGGCCGACCACCATCCATGATGGCCCGGAAGGTATCGTCACCGCATGCTCCTTCTTGAAGCGGGTCCCGGTGGCCACCCGGTCCCCATATCGATAGTCAAATTGCTTCTTGCGCGAGGAGCCAATCTCCATTATCGAAATCCGTCCCAATATTGACCGGGGTGGGAGACTTCCCGCGGGGTCAGGTTTGCAGGACAGACGGCGCCGATCCGACAATCCCGCGCGAAGATGGCGCCCTTCCTGAGATCATCGCAAGGCAGGTCGGGCGAAGCCACGCGCTGCAGCCGACTGCCACCGGCCGAGCGCAGATACGGTTCGCTTCGGAGCGGAGCAGGGTCGCCCGAGTATCAAGTGGTTATCGTATTGATTTGCGGAGATTGGGCCGTTGACGACCCGTATACAGAGGGTTAGCGTGAGCCCATGAGTTCCAAAGTTGCCAGTCTCGAAGAACAAGCTCGCGATCTGCCACCGGCCGAGCGTGCCCGGCTTGCGCTGACGTTGATCGAAAGCCTGGATCCTGGTTTCGATGAGTCCGCGGAAGATTTATGGCTCGATGAAGCAGAGCGGCGGCTTGGAGAGTATGACGCCGGGACGACGGTGGCCAGACCGGCTCACGATGTCATTTCGGAGATCCGACATAAATTGAAATGAGCGTCGTTCGAATTCTTGTCGAAGCAAAGCAAGAACTTGAAGCGGCCGCGCTGTACTACGAAGCCCGACAAGCTGGCTTGGGCGCTGCTTTGCTGACCGAAGTCGAGAAGACTTTTGTCAGAATCTCAAAGCTTCCACGCGGGACGCGTGTAATTCGGGGAGAATTGCGGAGAAGCCCCGTTCATCGATTTCCCTACTCCGTGCTTTATCGACTTGATGGCACCGGCATTCTCATCGTCGCAGTTGCCCACCGGCGCCGCAGACCTGGCTATTGGCGCGACAGGCTATAACGAGACAACAGGCGCCCGTGGCTAGCAAGACCAATGGTTGGGGAAGTCCCGCATGACTCCACCATGGGCCTCGTCCTGCTGGGGCGAGGCCCCAATGCCGTTGTTCCCGGGAAGTACGCGATGTGGCGTACCGACCTGCTCAACTTCTCGATCAACGAGATACCCGAGCGGGCGGGACAACTGCGGCACATGGGCTTTGAGGATGATGCAGTCCAGGGGTACACCAGCACACGAGACGTGAATGGCATTGAGTGGGAGCTCTTCTCAAGAAAGGAGCAGGACGAGAGGATCGTGGAGATGTACGGGATTCCGATCCGGGAATGACGTGAAACAGTCTCGTCGAACCGTCAGGGTGGCAGGCGGTTATCCTGCCGAACGCAGCGCCGCACCGGCCAGCCCGAGCAGCCCCGACCCGAGCAACCACAAGGACGCCGGAATCGGTACCGACTGCAGCTGCGGCGCCGCCAACAATTGCGATTCCGCCGGGAGTGGCACCAGGCTGTAGCCGTCCGGCAAGATCAGGTTGAACAACAGGGTATTCGACGCATCGGCACTGATCGAGCTACTTGGTGCATTGGCGCCGGTAAAGTGCGCGTTGCCGCCGACGTTGCCCTGCAGGCGGAAGGTGTGGCCGAGCACGCTGGCGATGTCAAAGGTCAACGTGCCGCCGACCGTATCCGCGTCAAGTGGTGACACGGCGGTTGTGCCATTTAGCCCCGATGCGCTGCTGCTCGCAAGCCAATCCGAAAACCGCGTGCGCCCGCCACTCACGGTGGGTCCGGCACCAACGGCGCAACTGAAACTTGCGTGGCTCGGTGAACTGCACAGCAAGGCCAAAAGCACGAAGGCCAGTCGCGACCCAAGACGGAACAGCGCTGGATGAGTCGAGTTCATGCAGTCCCCCGGATTGATGTTGTGTTTTGCCGCAGCCAAGCACTGGTGAATGATGCACGCTAATTAAAACCTGGCAGCAAGCTGCCATCCGTTTGACATAAATGGCCGGTTGAGGCCATCACCGCGTGAAAGTCCCCGCATGCTCCTTCATGAACCGGGCCTTGGCAGCCTCGCGGTCCACATAGGGGTAGTAGTCGGAATTGGCGGGCGCGGTGCTCTCCTGGATCCTGCCGGCCAGCCAGGCGCTGTCGCCGATCCGCGCGTAGCGGGCATCGGCGGGGCCAGTCATGCCGGTTCGCCGGAGTTCGGCGCCAAGTTCACTGGCAAACAGCTGGTCGAAATCCGGGTCAGGGAGGGTGCCGGACTTCCGCGCCACGATGGCGCCGTCCTCCTGGCCGAAATGATAAATGGCGACATCGCTGAAATGCGGCGTGAGCGCCTTGAGTATTGAATGGACGATGTCGTCGTTGATCTCGTAATACTGGATCCACTGCACCAGGATTCCATCGGCATCCAGGTATTGCCGGGTCCGGGCGTAGAACTCGTCGGTGAACAGGCTGGCCACGCCGCTGACCCACGGATTCGACGGCTCCGAAACGATGACGTCATAGGTGCGTTGCCGCTCGGCAAAGAAGGTCTTGGCATCCTCGATCCAGACATGGCTGCGGGGGTCGTCGAAGGCACGCCGGACGCGCGCGCCAAAGAGCCGGGCGCCGTCGACCATCGCGGGTTCAATTTCGATGGTGTCGACGGATTTGATGGACGGCGATGCCAGCAGGGTATGGGTGGTCAGGCCGGAGCCAAAGCCGATGACGGCGACATCGCGGGCCTCAGGCCGGTAGGCCAGCGCCAGGCCCGCCAGCATGGCCATGGTTTTCTCATCCGGCGACGGGGTGGCGCCAGCCACCTGTATCGAAGCGTCCGTCTTGCCGTTGGTCGCGATGGCCATCATGCCGGCGCTGTTGCGCTCGACCGAAACCGTGGCGGTCTTGCCATCCCGATAGAACACGATGTCGGCGCCGGGCGGCAGGCCGACATTGCCATAGCGATACACGCCGGACGCGAGCGTGCCGGGTTGCAGGTCAAGCTGCAGGATGGCCGCGGTGATCACGGCAAGCGCCGGGATCCCCCGACCCAGCACCAGGCGCCAGCGCACCCTGGGCGCCAACGCCAGGTACAGGGCCATGCCAAGCATTAGGTCCACGAGGGCACCCACGCCAATGGTGTTCTTGAGCCCCAGCACCGGCAGCGCGACATGCATGGCGAACAGGACCCCGCCGATGGCGCCCAGCGTATTGGCGGCATAGATCTGGCCGATGGCTTTCTCGCCGGCACCGTTGCGCAGCAGGATGTGCGTGAACAGCGGTAGCGTCATGCCGGCCACGAAGGTCGTCGGCAGCATCACGGCCATCGCGATGACATGGCTGCCGAGCATGAACAGCCCATAGCCGGTATCCGTGTGGGGAGCCATCCTGACCAGGGCCGACATCACCGGGAAGCTGTAGCCGTAGGCGAGCACGCTCAACATGGCCAGCACGGCCATCACGACCTGAATATTGGCGGCAAGGCGCAGCGGATCCCCGACGGCGTCGATGCGTTTGCGGATCCAGAGACTGCCCAGCGCGAGGCCCGCGATGAAGGCGGACAGCATCAGCTCGAAAGAGTGCGTGGCGCTGCCGAGCACCAGCGAGAGCATGCGGATCCAGCCGATTTCGTAGATGAACGACGCCAGGCCGGTGACGAAGGCGGCGATCAGGAGCCAGCTGGCGGCACGCCGGTCGACGCCGGCGCCTGGTCCGCGGCCGGCAGGTGCCGGCCGGGCGGATTTCATGCCCGGGTCGGTCGTGGCGAGCATCCATACTGCCACCGCCAGGATGATGTTCAGCGCGCCGGCGGTGCGGATCGTGCCGGGCAGCCCGATGAGCCCGATCAACCAGAAGCCGCTGGC
>CAZMVP010000042.1:0-9878 GCA_964569355.1 uncultured Chromatiaceae bacterium
CGCTCCATCCGCGCGAAGATCCACACGATGATGAACAGGATGCCGACCGAGGCCATGAAGACCACCCAGCCCTCGAAATCGTGCAGGAAGCCTTCGGCTTGCTCGATGCCGTACTTGTTCACGAGGATGCCGATCACGCCGATCCGGAAGCTGTTCATGAAGATCGTGATCGGCACGGTGGCGACGAGCAGGATGAGCCGTTGCCACCACCGGCCGCGGAACAGCACCGCGCACAGGAAACCGAAGCTGGTCAGCGGGAACAGGTAGCGCATGCCGCTGCAGGCTTCCGCCACCTGCAGCTGGTAACTGCCGAGGTCGATGACGTTGCCTTCGAGGAACACCGGCACGCCGACCGCGCGGATCACCGCCACGCCGATCTGTGACGACCACAACATCAGGTTTGTCGTAAGCTTCAGCTCGATGAAGTGCGGCAGCGGCACCATGAAGGCGAGATAGAGCAGCGGTACCCACAGCAGCTTGATGCCCTTCCATCCGGCGCTGGCATACACCAGCGCCCAGATGGCCATGATCAGCGCGTACTGGGCAATGGCGAAGGTGGCGCTGCGATCGCCCAGCACCAGCACGCCGAGGCTCAGGACCACGGCCGCCACGCCCAGCCACGAACCGCCGCGGGGCATCTTCGTGACATCCGGCGCCCGCAGCCACAGCAGGTAGATGGCCACGAGCGGAATCATGAAACCGTGGTTGTATTCCGGCTGGTGCCACTTGCCGTACATGTTCACGATGCCGGTCCAGAAGAGGACGATCGTGGCACCGACGGCCAGCGCAATGCAGGCGAGCACGAAGAGCAGGTGGCCGGGCTGCTGGCCCGGGGCGTGATCGGAAGTTCCTGGCACTGTGCGGTTGCCGCTGCTGTTACTGCTCATGGACCCTGTTTACTTATTGTTCTGGTCGCTGCGTGCCCGGCACCGGTCCAGGCACGCGAGTCGGGATTCTGCCAGCTAAAGCGGGCCCGGCTTAGCGAATGGCGCACGAATTCGATTACCGTTCGTCCACCTTGCCGGCTACTTCGCCAGCACGAATCGGGCAACGGCTTTTGTCCAGGCATCCGGCTGCTCGTCGATGATGTCGATCGTGCCGCCCTCGAGTTCGGCGTAGTCGAAATGCGGATAGCGTTGGCGGGCCCGCTCGGAGAAGCCGTAGATCGCATCGCCGGTATTGGCGAGGATCAGGCAGGGCTGGGTGAGCCGGTCCATGGCCTCTTCGTGGCGATAGGTCATGACCGCATCGTGTGCGTACCAGACCAGCCGGCCGGCCAGCAGGCCGTGCACGAAGTGGCGGTGGAAGGCTTCGAGGTCCGTCCACTGTTTCTGGGCGTTGAAGCGGACACCCCACTGCTCCATCAAGTGGCTGCCGTCCCATTTCAGGTTCCAGTTCTTCTCGCGCGAAAGCAGTTGGCGCCAGCCGGCGCGCTCCTCGTCGGTCATCGGCAGGGGGCCATTCACCACGACCCGGTCGATCCGGGCCGGATACTGCAGCGCCACCTCGGTGGCCACGATGGCCCCGGTGTGATGGCCGAGGGCGCTGGCCACCGGGATGCCGAGTGCATCCAGCACGGCCGGCACGATGTGGGCGTAGTCGGCAATCGTCGGCGGCGCGTCCGGCGCATCCGAGCCACCGAAGCCGGGCAGGTCGATGGCGATGGCCTGGATGCCGGCCGCGGCCAGCGGCGCCATCACGGACTGGAACTGCACCATGTCGGTCGGCGACTGGTGCAGCAGCACGAGCGGCTTGCCCTCGCCCCGAACGTGATAGTGGATCTGGCCGTAACGGCCGTCCGCATAGCCCTTGAAGTTCTTCATCGTTGTGCGCTGCCTCGAGCTGGGATGGGGATATCGGGTAATTCCTGATCTTGCGATGCACAAGAAAGCCGGTAGGATGTCGGCTTCGCCGGCATCGGGCCGACTGGAGTAAACCATGGATCTGCAGAACAAAACCATCGTGATCACCGGAGCTGCCCGCGGCCTGGGCGCGGCCATGGCCCGCCGTCTCGCGACGCACAAGCCGAAGCTGGCGCTGGTCGACCTGAACGCCGGGGACCTGGACACCGTGGCCGCCGAGTGCCGCAAGCTGGGCGCGACCGTGCAGCAGTACGGCGCCAACGTGGCCCGCGAGGCCGACGTGATCCGGCTCTTCGATGCCATCGTCGCGGACTGCGGCGCGGTGCACGGCCTCGTCAACAATGCCGGCATCACGCGCGACGCGCTGCTCGTGAAGGCCAAGGATGGCGTGGTCCAGTCGAAGATGAGCATCGAGCAGTGGCAGGCCGTGATCGACGTGAACCTGACCGGGGTGTTCCTCTGTGGCCGCGAAGCAGCCGAGCGCATGATCGTGGCCGGCACGCCGGGCGTGATCATCAACATCTCGAGCATCTCGCGCGCCGGCAATGCCGGCCAGACCAACTACTCCGCCGCCAAGGCCGGGGTCGCGGCGATGGCCGTGACCTGGGCAAAGGAGCTGGCGCGTTACGGCATCCGCACGGCGTCGATCGCCCCCGGCTTCATCAACACCGAGATGGTAGCCAGCATGAAGCCGGAAGCACGCGAGAAGCTGACGGCGGGCATTCCGTTGAAGCGCATGGGCGAGCCCGACGAGATTGCCGCGACCGTCGAGTTCATCCTCCGGAACGATTACGTATCCGGGCGCTGCTTCGAGATCGACGGCGCGCTGCGACTGTAGGAGCAGGCTGCAGGAAGCCTGTCCTGTCGGCCGGCCGCGAGTGTCGGCCGTGGCCGCTACCAGCCGCCGCTGAACTTGCCGGTGTCGTAGGGGTTGAACGTTTCCCCGTCGGGCTTCGGGCGGTCGATGACGTGGGCGCGCTTCAACTGCCGCTCGTTGTCCGTTGCCGGGTCGGTGTGCAACTCCCACGTATAGGTGTCGTAGGGATTGGCACCATAGCCGGCATCCGGGCTGGCCTTGGGTGTTGCCAGCGGGGAACGCGCGCGCCCGGGCGTCACGGCACGGGCAGCCCCGCCCACTTCTTCGTGGGACTTCTTCTTGAATCGGTTGAGCCAGCTCACGATCTGCTCCGGTGAATCAGGTCAGTGGCTGCACCCTAGCGCCGCCAACCCGTCGGCAACGTGACCCGATTCGCATTTCCAAAGTCGACCGCGTGGTAACGGCCCCGGGATGCGACGGGCGGTCAGCTGCTGCTGCCGGAAGGTGCGGGGCCGCGGTCGCGGACCCAGAGATCGAGCTGCGGGAACGGCAGGTTGATGTTGGCCTTGCGCAGGCCGTCCAGGACCCGGGCGCGGGCTGCATTCTCCACATCCAGCCGGTCGTCGATGTCGTTGGTCCAGAGCAGCAGCTTGAAATCCAGAGAGCTCGCGCCGAACCCCTGGAATGCGGTCACGGGCTCGGGATGGGCCGCCACACCGGGCAGGTCCCGGATGGCCTCGCGCAACAGCGCGTGGACCTCGTCCGGATCGCTCGTGTAGTCCACGCCCACCGCGATCTCGATGCGCCGCGCGCGGTCGGTGAGCGTCCAGTTGATCACTTCGTTGGTGACCAGGTTCGCATTGGGCACGATCACCTCGGCGCCCTCGGCCGTGCGCAGCCGCGTGGCCCGCAGGCCGATCATGGTCACGCGGCCGGTAGTCTGGCCGCTGGACCCGTCCAGCGTGATCCAGTCACCGTCGCGCACGGGCCGCTCGAAGGCCAGCATCAGGCCCGACACGAAGTTGTTGACGATCGACTGCAGGCCGAAGCCGATGCCGACGCCCAGCGCGCTGATGACCAGCGTCAGCTTCGAGAGCTCGACGCCGGCGACCGCCAGCGAGAACAGGATGCCGCCGATGACCAGGGCGTAGTAGATCAGGCGCGAGGCAGCCGAGGCAGCCCCCGTGGCCAGCGTCATTCGCGGCAGCACGTCCTCGTCGAGGATGAAGCGGATGAACCGGGACACACCCAGCGCCAGCACGATGCTGATGGCAAACCAGAACAGGTGGCCGACCGACACGGCGACGCTGCCCACGGACACCGGCGTCGTCAGCCAGGCGCCGATGTCGAGCCAGACCGGCTCCAGCACCGGCAGGACCGTGGGCAACAGGCTGACGAAGGCCGCGACGAGCAGCAGCCGGATCACGCGATGGCCCCAGGTCTGCACGGCATGCGGCCAGTGGCGCACGCTGCGCAGCCAGCGCGCGCCGGGCCCGGCGACCCACGCATCGAGCACGGAGCAGAGGCTGGCGTCCGAGGCGAGCCAGATGCACAGCACCACCGAGATCAGCACGATGCCGAAGATCGTCTGCTGCGCGAGTACGCCGGCACCGAGGATCTCGGCGATCAGGCCGACCGCGACCACCACCGGCGCTGCCGCCGCCAGCAGCCCGATCGATCGCCGGAACACCTGGCTGTGTCCGGCCGGTGCCGGGTCCCGGCTGCGCACGGCCCGGGCGAGCCAGCGGAAGACCAGCAGCGTGACCACCCCGAGCAGGATCATCAGGATGCGGGCGTACCAGCCGCCATCGAGGAGCGTCACCTGGAGGAGCAGCAGGATGGTCAGTGCCAGCAGCATCCGCAACGGCGCCAGCTCCGCCGCACCGACCAGCACGGGCAGGATGCGCCAGAGGACGACGATGACGACCAGCCCACGCAGCAGTGCGACGCCTACCGGCAATGACGGCAGCGTCAGCAACGGGCCCACGAGCGACCAGATGAGCAGCGTCACGGCAAAGGGATAGCGCACGAGCAGGATGTCGGTGGCCGTCGCGCCACGGTCGGTGATCGAGCGCCGAAGCCTCGCCATGGCCACCAGCAGCACGACGAAGATCAGGCCGAAGGCCGTGGCTTCCCGGGTGCTGTTCTGGACGAAATCCTTCATGCCCGACCAGAGCAGCGCGACGGCCTGTCGCGCGGTGCCGCTCGGCAGGCTGAAATCCCGCGGCAATTTCCAGAGCGGCGGGGCCGTGGCCACCAGCGGTTTTTCCTGGCGCCCGAGCCGGGCCGAGTCGAGCTGGGACTCGAACTCCCGCAGCGCCGACTGCAAGGTGCTGACGCGCACGTCCGCCGCCACCACGGCATCCATGCGCTTGCGCAGCGGTACCTGCGTGGCTGCCAGGCTGTCGGCCATGCTCCGCAGGCGGGAGTGCAAGGCATCCGGCATGTGATCGATGCCGCCTGCCCCGGTGCCGGTATTGCCGCTGCCTCTGGTGGTCCCGCGCAGGAAGTCGGCATCCGTGCGCAATTCGGTCTGCCACGGATCGAGTCGGGTGATTTCCTCCTGGAGGCGGACCCGCCACCGGGTGAAGATGCGGTCCAGGTCACGCAGCTTCTGCGCGGCTGCCGCCATCTCCACCATGTCGCCCTGCCCGCTGCCGGTCGGAGGCGCCGTGCCCAGGGCCGCTTTCGCCTCGTTGGCCTTGGTCGGCAGGGCCACCGTGATGCCGGCCAGGTCGGGAGCCGGCTTGCGCAGGTATTCGTTGATTTCGATCAGCCGGTTGCTGACCGTGTCCAGCCGTTCGACGATGGCCGTCGTGCTCAGGTCAGCGGGGGGCTGGTCCGCAGCCGTGGCTGGTGGTGTTGGCGGGTCCGCGGCGTGGCCGGGCAGGCTGAACAGCAACAGCAGGCAAAGGAGGACACGCACGGGCTGTAGTTTACCCAAAGGCCTGCCAGCCAGTGGGCCGGATCAGCGCACCAGCGCGGATCACCGATGCCAGCGGAACCAGCGCCCCAGGACACTCGCGATGAGCGGCGTCAGCCGACTGCGGTTGTACTGGTCGCCCAGCCGGCGGAGTGCTTCGGACCGGGTCGGGTACGGCAGGATGGTGGCGCCGAGCTGCCGCAATCCGATTCCCTGGGTCATGGCCATGGCGAGCGGCGCGATCATCTCGCCCGCGTGGCGGCCCACGATCGTGGCGCCGACGATCCGGTCGCTGCCACGGCGGGTCCGGACCGTCACGAAACCGGCTGTCCCGCTGCCCGCTTCCGTGGCGGTTCCCCCGGCGGATTCCCCCGCCAGGATCGCCCGATCGATGCCATCGAGCGACTGGCTGAAGGTGTCGATCGCGATGCCCTGCTCGCCTGCCTGCCGCGCGCTCAAGCCGACGCGTGCCAGCTCCGGCGCGGTGTAGAGGCAAGACGGGATCACCAGCTTGCTCGCCTTCGCCCGGCCACGGAACAGCGCATTGCGGATCACGATCCGCGCCATGGCATCGGCTGCCTGGGTGAACCGATACGGTGAGCAGACATCGCCGGCCGCATACACGCGCGGGTTGGTCGTCCTCAGTCGGTCATCAACCGCCACGCCATGGGGATGCCAGGCAATTCCGGCCTCTTCCAGTTCGAGTTCCTCGATGTTCGGCGTGCGCCCGGTGGCCACCAGTACGTCGTCGACCACGAACTCGTGCAACTGGCCCCGCGCCTCGAGCGTTACGTGGATGCCATCCGGCTGCCGCTCGACCCGGCTCCCGCTGGCCTCGCACAGCCGTTGCACGCCATCCCCGGCCAGCGCCTGCCGGATGATCTCCGAGGCCTCGACATCCTCATCCGGCAACACACTCCGCCGGGCCTCGACCAGGCTGACCGCCGAACCAAACCGCGCGAAGGCCTGCGCCATCTCGCAACCCGTCGCGCCGGCGCCGAAGATCGCGAGGCGCTTCGGCAGCGTGGTCAGCGAGAACAGGCTGCGATTCGTCAGGTAGCCGACGTCTTCCAGCCCGGCAATCGCCGGAATCGCCGGCCGGGTGCCCGTGGCGATCACGGCCCGGTTGAAGTTGAGCCGGCGGCCCGCCACCTCCACGGCATCGGGTCCGGTGAAGCGGCCCGACCCGAGGAAGACGTCCACGCCAAGACTGGTGAAGCGTTGCACCGAGTCATGGCGGCTGAGGGCTGCACGCAGCCGTCGCATGCGCTCCATCACGGCCGGGAAGTCCACGCTGCCGCCATCGCCGGGGCGCACGCCAAGGCGTGCGGCATCGCGGACGTCCGCCGCGCGATGGGCTGCTGCCAGCAGGGCCTTGGAGGGCACGCAACCGGCGTTCAGGCAATCGCCGCCCATCAACTCCCGTTCGATGAGCGCCACGCGCGCGCCCAGCGCCGCGGCGCCCGCCGCGCAGATGAGGCCCGCGGTGCCGGCCCCGATGACCACGAGGTTGTAGCGGGGCGCTGGTGCCGGATTGACCCAGTCCGCGGGATGCGTGTTGCGCTCGAGCTCCTCGTTGGCTGGCCCGGGTGGTTGCAATGGGCTGAAGCGCTCCCGCTCCGTCATTGGGATTTCCGGCGCGTGAAGTACAGCGGCAGCAGCGCCAGCAGGCCGAGCAGTCCCAGGGCCAGCAGGATCTCGGTGGACACGAGCCCGCGCAGTGACTGCACCGAGCCCAGCGAGCGTCCGAGGTTGGCGTAGACGAAGCTGCCCGGCGCGATGCCGATCGCCGTGCCGGCAACGTAAGTACCCAGCCGGATCCGCGTGACCGCTGCCGCGAGGTTGATCAGCCAGTACGGAAACACTGGCACCAGCCGCAGGAACAGCAGGTAGTTGAAGGCTCCCCGGTCGAATCCGGCCAGCAGCCGGGCGGCATGGCGGTTCCTCTCCACCCGCAAGCGGGCGGCATCGGCAAAGAGGTAACGGGCGGCGATGAGCAGCACCGTCGCGCCGATCGTCGCGGCCACCACGTTGAGCACCGTGCCGGCCACCCGGCCGAACAGGAAGCCGCTCAGCAGCGACAGCACCGCGGCACCCGGCAGGCTCGAGGCCGTGGCAAGCACGTAGACGAAGCCGAGCCCGAGGTACATCAAAAGGAAGTGATCCTGCGCGTAGGCCAGCAACGCGAAGCGGCGCGCACCGAGGCTGGCCGGGTCCAGCCAGCCGAGGCCACCGGCACCGACGAACGCCACCACGGCCAGCACGATGAGGCCGAGCAGGGCCAGCCGGCCACGACGCCTGGCGGGCCGGGCGCTGTCACCGGCGGGCTCGATCCTCGGCATCATCCGGCCTTGGCCCGCCGTCGCGCCGGCTCAGCTGCCGCGATCGACGTACAGGTAACGGCTGGGCGTCGGCCCGCGCCCGGACGTCTCCCAGCCCTGGACCTTGGGCGACACGAGATAGCGCCTGGCGTAGTAGTAGATCGGGATGATCGGCGCATCCTGCATCAGCAGCGACTCCGCCCGGCCGAGCACCGCGGCCCGGGCCGGCACGTTCTCCTCGAGCGCCGATTCATGCAGCAGCTGGTCGTAGGCGGGGTTGTGGTAACCCATGTAGTTGCCGGTGTTGTCGCTCGTGTAGAGCTGCAGCAGCGCAATCGGATCGTCGTAGCTCGCGAACATCGCCCAGCGCGCCACCTGGAAGCCGCCGGTGCGCACCTGGCGCATCAGCTGGCCGAACTGCACGTTGACCGTGCTGGCCTGCACGCCCACGGCCTGCCACATGGCCGCCAGCGCGATGGCGATCTTGCGGTTCTCCTCGTTGGTGTCGTAGGTGTACTCGAACTTGAGCGGTTTCCCCGGGCCGTAGCCCGCCGCCTTCAGCAGTTCCCGCGCCCGTGCCTGGCGCTGGGGCAGCGACCACGAGTCCGCCGCCAGCGTCGGGCTCTCGTAGTGGCTGAAATCCGGCCCGATGAACATCGTCGCCGGTGCCATGCCCGTATCCAGCAACCGGCTGGCGATCGCCTCGCGATCGATCGCCAGCGACAGCGCGCGGCGCACGCGCCGGTCGTTCAATGGCGGCTCCCTCACGTTGACCACGAGGTAATAGGCACCCCGCGTCCGCGTGATCTTCAGCGCCTGCGGCATCTCCTTCTGCAGCCGGTCGATCTCCTCGGGCGGGAAATTCAGGATCTGGTCGAGTTCGCCGGCACGATAGCGCCTGAGCGACGTTCCCAGGTCCTGGGTGGGATACCACTCCACGATTTCCGTGCGGACGCTGGCGGCATCGTGGAAGTACGGGTTCTTCTTCAGCCGCGTGACCGTCTGCGGGATGCGCTCGGCAAGCACATAGGCGCCGTTGCTCACCATCTTCCCGGGCCGCGTCCAGTCCTTGCCAAGCTGCTCGATCGCGTGGCGCGGCACGGGGGCCAGCGGATAGGTGGCCACCAGTTCGATGAAATAGGGAGCCGGCTCGACAAGCTCCATCTCCACGGTGCGCGGGTCGAGGGCCCGCACACCGAGCTTCTCCGGCGGCAGCTTGCCGAGCACGACGTCCCGGCCGTTCTTCAGGATGTAGAACTGGCCGGAGACCATGGACGCCGTTGCCGGGTCCATCAACCGGCGGTAGCCGTAGACCACGTCGTCGGCCGTGATCGGGGCGCCATCCGACCACTTGAGGCTGGCGCGCAGCTTGAAGGTGTAGGTCCGGCGATCCTTGCTCACGGTCCAGCTCTCGGCCACGCCGGGAATCGGTTCGAGCGTCGGGCTCTTGCCAAGCAGCCCTTCGAACAAGTCGTTGATGATCGGCGCGGCAACGCCACTGCTGGCAATGGCCGGGTCGAGCGTGGGCGCATCCGCCGCCGTGCCCCGGCGCAGGATGGTCTCTGCCCCCGGTGCGGTTGCGGCGGCCAGCAGGGCCAGCACGGAGATGGCCTGCAGCATCAATGGGCGAAGCCTGGTCCTTGCAGTCATGATTCGCTGTCCTCGAAGTCCTCGTCGCTGATGATGCCATCTTCGCCCAGTTCGTGGGGCTCATCCCCGGGGATGTCCGACGGGCACGTCACCGCCCGGGCATCAACCGGCGGCAATGGCAGTAATATCAACATCCACGATCCAGCTCGATGGGAACAACATGAAAACCGTACTGACAGCAACCGTGGCCATCGCATTGGCCCTGGGAGGATGCACCGTGGCGAAACCAGCCAACCCGCTGCTGGGCGCGGAGTGGGTCATCGAGGACATCGCCGGCGCCGGCGTGATCGACAACAGCCACGCGA
>CAZMVP010000042.1:9978-12478 GCA_964569355.1 uncultured Chromatiaceae bacterium
GAGTGGGTCATCGAGGACATCGCCGGCGCCGGCGTGATCGACAACAGCCACGCGATGCTCGTGTTCCTGCCCGATGGCCGCCTGACCGGCAACGCCACCTGCAACCGCATCATCGGCAGCTACGAGACCACGGCCCAGACGCTCGGCATCAAGCCGGTCGGCACGACCATGATGGCCTGCCCCGAGGCGCTCATGAACCAGGAACGCAAGCTGCTCGACCTGCTGCCGACCATCACGAGCTACCGGATCGATGCCACCGACGCGCTGATCCTCGCGATGGCAGACGGCAAGACCATCGTGGCCCGGCGTCAGCATCGCCAGTGAGCTGGCGGTCTGACAGGGCCGCCCGCCGGCTCGCGACCCTGGTCGCAATGACGGCCCTCGGCAGCCCGGCCAGTGCCGCCCCGCCCCTCGAGGCCTACGGGCAGTTGCCGGCCGTCGAGATCATGAGGCTCTCGCCATCCGGCGAACGCTTCGCGACGATCGCAACCATCAACGACAAGCGCCGCCTGATCGTGGGAACCCGGGACAAGGTGCTGCAGGCAAAGGAGATCGGCGACCGCAAGGTCTACGACCTCTCGTGGGCCGATGAAGACCACGTGCTGGTAAATGCCCACAGCACCTTCAAGGCGCCATTCCTGCTGACTGCCGGCCAGGTCGAATTGCGGGGCATCGTCAACCTGGATGTCACCACCGGCAAGGTGGCGAGCGTCTTCGACAAACTCAAGTGCAGCGGCGAGGCGGTCTTCGGCGAGTTCGGTTCAGCCACCGTCGACCATCACGCCTACGGCTATTACGGTGCCGCGAGGTTCATCCAGACACGCTCCGGGGATTGCATGGTCGACACGAGCCAGGGCGCCCTGGTCTACGACCTGTACCAGGTCGACCTGGATTCCGGTCATGTGGAGCTGATCGCACGCGGCAGCCGGCGACTGGGCGGCTGGGCGATCGGCACCGATGGCAAGGTCGCGGCGAACGCCGAGATCGACCGCAAGAATGGCATCTGGCGGCTTTATGCCGGCCAAGACCAGGACAAGCTGCTCATGGAAGCCGCCGCCCCGGTGCTGACGCCGGATCTCTACGGCCTGGGGCGAACCCCGGGAACCGTGCTGGTCGTGAACCCGACGGAGGACCAGGATCCGATCACCGAAATCAATGTCGACACCGGCGCGAAGGCAGTGCTGGCCCATGGCGGCAGCTCGGTCCACGCGCTCCGGGACCGCGCGAGCGGCCTGCTGCTCGGGTTCACCACGGATGATCCGGATTATCCGCAGGTGTTCAACGAGGCGCTGCGCGCGCGCCTGAAAGCGGTACACAAGGCCTTTCCCGCCTACCGGGTCAGCGTCGTGTCGTACAGCCAGGATTTCGACCGGCTGATCGTGTTCACGGACACCGGCGACGATTCCGGCACCTACTGGCTCGTGAACATCCACACCGGCAAGGCCGACCCGGTCGGCTACCCCTATCCGAAGATCCGTCCGGAGGATGTCGGGCCCACGCGCATGTACAGTTACAAGGCTGCCGACGGCCTGGCCCTCGATGGCTTGCTGACGCTGCCCCCGGGCAGCAAGGGCAAGAAGCTGCCAGTGGTCATCCTGCCCCATGGCGGACCGATGGGTTCGGCGGACGGCCTCGGCTTCGACTGGTGGTCACAGGCCTACGCCTCCGCCGGCTATGCCGTATTCCAGCCGAATTACCGCGGATCGAGCGGGCGCGGCACCGCTTTCCGCAAGGCGGGTTTTGGTGAGTGGGGCGACAAGATGCTGGGCGACATCGCCGACGGCCTCGCGGCGCTGGCTGCCGACGGCATCGTCGACCCGCACCGTGCCTGCATCGTTGGCTCGGGCTACGGCGGCTATGCCGCGCTGGCGAGCGTCACGCTGCGGCAGGACGGCTACCGGTGCGCCGTGTCCGTGGCGGGGCCCTCGGACATGCCCGCCTACCTCACCTGGTACCGGCGCGGACATGGCAATTACAGCGAGTGGCTGCGCTTCCTGCGCGAGGCAACCGGTGTTGGCGAGGATGGCAACATCGGCGACACGAAGCGGATCTCGCCGAGCGAGATGGCGGCCCGGGCGAGTGCGCCGATCCTGCTCATCCACGGCGTCGACGACACCGTGGTGCCGATTTCGCAAAGCGTGGCGATGGACAATGCGCTCAAGCGCGCCGACAAGCGCGTCAAGTTCATCCGCATGAAGGGCGAGGACCACTGGCTGTCGCGGAGCAAGACCCGCACGCAGATGCTCCAGGCTTCGGTCGATTTCGTGAAGCAGTACGATCCGGTGGATTAGTTCGCCGGTGTCTCCGTGGCTTCGCCGCCAAGCAGCCGGATGTCGACCGGGAATCCCTCCAGCGCCGGATACTTCTTCTTCAGGATCGGCTCGTCATGCGCGAAGGAGTCGTGGACTTCCCAGCGCACGCCGGCCGCAAGCCTGATGCCGAGCATGCTCTTGCCGTAGAGATTCACCGCGCGCACTTCCCCGATGTAGGTGGCCCGGCC
>CAZMVP010000043.1:0-3808 GCA_964569355.1 uncultured Chromatiaceae bacterium
TGCCTTCCTGGATCAGGTCCAGGAACTGCAGGCCGCGGTTGGTGTACTTCTTCGCGATCGAGATCACGAGGCGCAGGTTGGCCTCGACCATCTCCTTCTTGGCGCGGCGGGCCTTGGCCTCGCCGATCGACATCTCGCGGTTGATCTCCTTGATGTCGGGGATCGACAGGTGGTGGCTGTCGCTGATCGCCTGCAGGCGCTTCTGCGCCTTCTGGATCTCGTCGCGTGCCTTGAGCAGCGCCGATGAGTGCTTGCGCTTGGCCTTGATGTGCTTGTCGACCCACTGCAGGTTGGTTTCGTTGGCGGGGAAGGTGGCCAGGAAATCCTTGCGCGGCATGCCGCAGTCGCGGACGCAGATCTGCATGATCCGGCGCTCCTGCGCGCGGATGTTGGCCACGCTGTCGCGCAGGGCCGCGACCAGCGTATCGAAAAGCTTCGGCGCGAGCTTCAGCTCCATGATCTCGGCGGCAAGCTTCTCGCGGGCCTTCATGACCTTCTTGTCGGTGGCGCCGCTCTTGTCCATGTCGGCCACGACGCGCTTGTGGCGGCGGAAGATGGATTGCAGCCGCTTGTCGGCTTCCTCCGGGTCCGGGCCCTGATCGACGACTTCGGCGGAATCCCCGTCCTCGTCGTCCTCGTCGCCGGAGTCTTCGTCCTTGGTGTCGTCGCTGGCGGCCATTTCCCGCTGGGTCGGCGGTGCGATCTCGTCGGGCGCATTGGGGTCGATGAAACCGGTGAGCAGGTCCTGAAGTCGGGACTCGCCTGCCTGGATGGGTACATAGGCCGCGGCGATCACGTCGACGGTGCCGGGGAACATCGAGATGGCCTGCTTGACCTCGTTCAGGCCTTCCTCGATGCGCTTGGCAATGCGGATTTCGCCTTCGCGCGTCAGCAGTTCCACGGTGCCCATCTCGCGCATGTACATGCGCACGGGGTCGGTAGTGCGACCGAATTCGCTGTCGACGGTGGCGATGGCCTGGGCGGCTTCCTCGGTGGCCTCGTCGTCGGTGGCCACCGGCGCATCCGACAACAGGATCGACTCGGAATCCGGTGCCTTCTCGTACACCGTGATGCCCATGTCGTTGATCATGTTGACGATGTCTTCGATCTGCTCCGGATCGACGATGTCGTTGGGCAGGTGGTCGTTGACCTCGGCGTAGGTGAGGTAACCCTGTTCCTTGCCCCGGGCAATGAGCAGCTTCAGCTGGGATTGTTGTTCTGTGGTTGTGTTCGGCTCACTCACGCGTCAGCCCTCGCCGTCTGGATTGGGGGGTGTGTCGGGGAAGCTAAAGTCAAATAAAAGCCGGGCATTATACAGGACCGGCAGTGCCGGCCACAGACCTTTGGAGTGCCGCCAGGCGCTGGCGTTCCGTATCGCTCAGGCCTCCCTGATCGGCTTTCTGCAGCAACGCCGCCATCTCCAGTTGCGTCGCTGCAGCGAGCAGCCTGTCCAGGCAGCCGCGGAACTCCGCCACGGCCCCGGCCGCATCGACCAATGGCTCTTCGGTCAGCAGCTGGGCAAGGTGCGGTAGTTCCGGGCGGTCGCGGAAGTGCTCCATCAGCACCGCCGCGGACGCCTGCGGCCTCGCTGCCGCGGTTTCGTGGAGCTCGCGCAGCAGCGCGACGCCGCGTTGCCCGGATGCCTCGACATCCGGCGGCAGCGGGACTTCCGTGGCTACGGCTGGAAAGTGCAGCAGCAGCGCGATGGCCTGGCGGCTCACCGAGCCGCGGGACGATGTGCCGCGGCTGCGTCCGGCGGCGTGCCGGCCCCCAGAGCGCCCCTCCCCGGAACGTCCGCCCCCGGAGCGCCGCGCCGAGGGGTCTTGGGGTTCGCGGTTGGGCGGGCCTGCATCAGCCGGATCGGCCGCGGCCAGCGCGGCGGTCAACCGACCCACGTCCATGCTGATGTGCCGGGCCACCTCGGCGGCCAGCAGTTCGTGGTAGACGCCCGGTGGCAATTGCTTCAGGAGCGGCCGGGCCAGAGCCGCCAGCCGCGCCTTGCCATCCGCGCTGCCGAGGTCGAGGTCCCGGCCGAGGGTCTCGATCAGGAACCGGGACAGGGGCAGGCTGCCGGCGATCCGCTCGTTGAAGGCGGCTTCGCCTTCCTGGCGCACCAGGGAATCCGGGTCCTCGCCATCGGGCAGCAGCAGGAACCGGACCTGGCGGCCGTCATGCAGGACCGGCAGGCAGACCTGCAGTGCCCGCCAGGCTGCGTCGCGGCCGGCGCGGTCGCCGTCGAAACAGAAGATCACCTCGGGCACGATCGCGAAGATCCGCCGCAGGTGCTCGGTGGTCGTGGCCGTGCCCAGCGTGCCGACGACATTGCGGATGCCGTGGACCGCCAGCATGACCACGTCCATGTAGCCCTCGACCACGAGGAGCCGGGTGAGCTTGCGCTCGGCCCGCCGGGCCTCGAACAGGCCGTAGAGCTCGCGGCCCTTGTGGAATACCGGGGTTTCCGGCGAATTCAGGTACTTGGGCTCGCCGGTGGCGAGGATCCGGCCGCCGAAGGCCACCGTGCGTCCGCGTGAATCACGGATCGGGAACATGATCCGGTCGCGGAAGCGGTCGTAATGGCCGCCGGAATCCCGCTCGATGACGAGGCCCGCGGCCAGCAACTGCTGGCGGGTCGCCTCGCTCTCCCCGCGCGCAGCCAGCAGCGTGTCCCAGGCCGGCGGCGCATAGCCGATGCCGAACTCGCGGGCCGTCTCCCCATCCAGGCCGCGGCGTTTGAGGTAATCGATGGCCGCCGGATGGTCGCGCAGTGCCTGGCGGTAGATCTGCGCAGCTTCCTCGAGCACGGTGTACAGCGGCTCGAGCGACACCCGCTCGCCGCCCTCGGCGCGCGGCACCTCGATGCCAAGGCTGCGCGCCAGCTCCTCGACGGCTGCCGGGAATTCCAGCCGCTCGTATTCCATCAGGAAGCCAAGCGCGGTCCCGTGCGCGCCGCAGCCGAAGCAATGGTAGAAGCCCTTTTGCGGGCTGACCCAGAACGAGGGGGTCTTTTCGGCATGGAACGGGCAGCGGGCCTTGTACTCCCGGCCCGCCTTGGTCAGCGGCACGCGGCTGCCCACGACTTCGACGATATCGGCCCGCTGGACGAGGTCGTCGATGAAATCCTGCGGAATGAGTCCGCTCACGGCGGTGGAGAGCCTCCTCGACAAGCCATGGGCCCCAGAGTCCGTGGTGGGCCCGTGTCGGGCCCATGGTGGCCCATGGTGAGCCCGCGGGTTACTTGCCCGACAGGCGAGCCTTGACCTTCTCGCCGACGGCCGCGAAATCGGCCCGTCCCTGCGCCTTGTCGCGCAGCGCGGCCATGACCTTGCCCATGTCCTTCATGGTCGTGGCGCCGATGCCGGCGATGGTCCCGTCGATCAGTGCGTCAAGCTCGGCCGGCGACAGGGCGGCCGGCAGGTAATTGCCGAGGATCGCGATCTCGGCCAGTTCCTTCGCCTCCAGGTCCGGGCGGTTGCCGGCAACGTACTGGGCGGCGGATTCCCGCCGCTGCTTGATCAGTTTCTCGAGGATCTGCAGGACCGCGGCATCGGTGGTTTCGGTCCGTTCGTCCACTTCGCGCTGCTTGATGGCGGCGAGCAGCATGCGGATCGTCAGCAGGCGGTCTTTCTCGCCGGCCCGCATCGCGGCCTTCATATCGTCCTGGATGGTGTTCTTCAGTGCCGACACGACGGGATCCTGGCGATGGTGTCCGACTGGCTGCCCTGGCGGATCGGTGACCGGCCCCGCCCATGAGCTGCCGGCGGGCGGTGGCTAGTAAAGGCGCTTGCGGCGGTTGGTTTCGCGCGCGCTG
>CAZMVP010000043.1:3908-4972 GCA_964569355.1 uncultured Chromatiaceae bacterium
GCCGGCGGGCGGTGGCTAGTAAAGGCGCTTGCGGCGGTTGGTTTCGCGCGCGCTGCGCTTCTCCTGGCGCTTCACGGCAGCCGCCTTCTTGCGCTTGCGCTCCTGGGTGGGCTTCTCGTAGAACTCGCGGCGGCGGAGTTCGGTCAGGACCCCGGCCTTTTCGCAGGCTCGCTTGAAACGCCGGAGGGCCGCGTCAAAATGCTCGTTTTCTCGTACTCGAACGCCGGGCAAGGTCGTGATCCTTAAGCTGTTGTGCCCTGTGGCTCCGTTCGAGTTGCCCTGACCCCTGTCAGCGACACCTGGGACGACTTCGGCCGGCGGGCGAAAAAAACCGGCTCTGGTGGCCGGATGAGCCGGAAAATATAGCCAGTCGGCGGAGTATTTGCAAAGTGAACGTTCCGGGTACCCTTTAGCATGATCGTCCTGGGCATTGAATCGAGCTGCGACGAGACAGCGGTGGCCGTCTACGACAGCCATCGCGGGCTGCGCAGCCACTGCCTTTACAGCCAGATCAGCACCCACCAGCCCTTCGGCGGCGTGGTGCCGGAACTGGCCTCGCGGGACCATATCCGCAAGCTGCTGCCGCTGGTGGACCGGGCCTTGGCCGGGGCGACGGTCGCGCCCTCGGAGCTCTCGGCCGTGGCCTATACCGCGGGCCCCGGGCTCGTCGGCGCGTTGCTGGTCGGGGCCACGGTGGGGGTGGGCCTGGCCACTGGCTGGGGACTCCCGGCGGTGCCGGTGCACCACATGGAGGCGCACCTGCTCGCTGCGCTGCTCGAGGACGACCCGCCGGATTTCCCGTTCATCGCGTTGCTGGTCTCCGGCGGCCACTCGATGCTGGTGGATGTGGCGGGCTTCGGCCGCTACCGGATCCTCGGCGAGACGCTGGATGACGCCGCGGGCGAGGCCTTCGACAAGGGGGCGAAGCTGCTCGGCCTGCCGTACCCGGGCGGGCCGCACCTGGCCCGGCTCGCGGACCAGGGCCAGCCGGGGCGCTTCAGGCTGCCGCGGCCGATGCTGAAGGAACCCGGCCTTGATTTCAGTTTCAGCGGGTTGAAGACCGC
>CAZMVP010000043.1:5072-8868 GCA_964569355.1 uncultured Chromatiaceae bacterium
GTCTACTATCCGCGCACGGAGTTCTGCACGGACAATGGCGCGATGATCGCGTTCGCCGGCTTCCGGCGGTTCGCGTTGTCGCCGGATGCCTATCGGAGCCTGCGCGTCGAAGCCCGGCCGCGCTGGCCCCTGGAAGAATTGTCAGGTAGCTGATTTGGACACGATTTTCCTCCGTGACTTGCGCATCCACACGATCGTCGGCATCTGGGAATGGGAGCGTCGGATGCCGCAGGTGGTCAGCATCGACCTCGACATGGCCATCGACGTCCGGCGGGCCGCCGCCAGCGATCAGCTCGAGGACACGCTGAATTACAAGGCCGTGAGCACGCGGATCACGGGCTTCGTGGCCGAGTCGCGTTTCCAGCTGATCGAGACCATGGCCGAGCAGGTGGCCGGCATCATCCTCGCTGAGTTCGACGTTCCCTGGGTGCGCGTCTCGGTCCACAAGCCCTGGGCAATCCGCGGCTCGCGCGATGTCGGGGTGACGATCGAGCGAGGCAGCGCCGGGACGAAATCCTGATGCCGCACGACCCGGGCGTCGCGGTCTACATCAGCGTCGGCAGCAACGTGGCGCCGGAGCAGCACCTGCGGCTGGCCTGCCGCGAACTGCGCGCGCGCTTCGGCGAGCTCGAGGCGTCCAGCGTCTACCGGAACTCGCCGGTGGGGTTCGAGGGCGAGGATTTCCTGAACCTGGTCGTGCGGATCCGGACGGCGCTGCCGCCGCTCGCGGTGATCGCGCACCTGGAGCAGGTGCATGCGCTGGCCGGGCGGGTGCGGGGGGGGCCACGTTTCGGCCCGCGCACGCTCGACCTGGACCTGTTGTTGTATGGCGAGGTGCTCTCGCCCGAGCCGCCGATCCGGGTGCCGCGACCGGACATCCGCCGCTATGCCTTCGTGCTGGGGCCGCTGGCCGAGCTGGCGCCGGACCTGCGGCATCCCGAGACCGGCGAGACCATGGCGACGTTGTGGGCGGCCTTTGACCAGCGGAGCCACCCGCTGCATCGGGTTGGCCGGCTGGATTCGCAGGGTGGACTGGTCGTGGGTGGGCTGGTCGCAGGTTGACGGGTTGCGGGTTCGGAGTGTCGGCCGGCCTCACCAGCCGATGCTGCGCCCGCCGTCGACGGCGATGATCTGTCCGGTGACGTAACGGGCGTCGCGGACGAGGTAAACCACGCAGCCGGCGATGTCCGTCGGGTCGCCGATGTGCTTCATAGGAATCTGTTTCAGCACGGTCTCGCGCATGCGATCGCTGGCGCCTTCTTCCGGCCAGAGGATCGCGCCCGGCGCCACGCCATTGACGCGGATGTCCGGCGCGAGGTCCCGGGCGAGCGCGCGCGTGACGAAGGCGAGCCCGGCCTTGGCGGCGCCGTAGAGCACATGGTCGCGGAGCGGGCGTGTGGCATGGATGTCGACGATGTTGATGATGACGCCCTGTGCCGCCTTCAGGTGGGGCAATGCCGCCTGCGCGAGGAACACGGGCGCCTTCAGGTTCGTGCCGAGCAGGTCCGTCCACTGCGCTTCGGTGACCCCGGGCAGCGGCGTCGGATAGAAACTGGAGGCATTGTTCACGAGGATGTCGAGGCGCCCGGCCTGGCCGACCACGGTGTCGACCAGCGCCTTCAGGTGCCCGACGTCGAGCAGGTCGGCCTGCACTGTCAGCGCGGAATCGGCGCGCAGCCCGTTCAGTTCGGCGGCGAGGGCCGTCGCTTCCCGTGCCGATCCGCGATAGTGGATCGCGACGCCCGCCCCCTCGGCATGCAGCGCACGGGCGATCGCCGCCCCCACGCGCCGGCCCGCTCCGGTGATCAGCGACCACTTGCCGGCGAGTGGCAGTTGCTTCGTCATCGATCGTGCTTTCAGCGGGAATGTTCCCTGCGAGGTGTCGGCGGTCCCCTGGCGACCACGCACCGCTAAGATTACACCACCATGCATGGCGCATCCGACCTGCCCAGACCCTCCGCCGCGGCGCTGGCCCACAGCGATCGCGTGCGTGACGCCGTGCTCGAGCGGATCGCCGCTGGCGACGGGTTCCTGCCGTTTGCCGACTACATGGCGGTGGTGCTGTATGCGCCGGGCCTCGGGTACTACAGCGCCGGCGCGCGGAAGTTCGGCAGCGAAGGAGACTTCATCACCGCGCCCGAGCTGGGGCCGGTATTTGCGCAGTGCATGGCGCGATTCGCCGGCGCCACGCTGGCAGGGCTCGACGGCGGCGTGATCCTCGAGGTCGGCGGCGGCTCCGGTGCCTTTGCCGCCGACCTGTTGCAGGCACTGCGCGACCGGCCACCGGAGCACTATTTCCTGCTCGAGGTCAGTGCCGACCTGCGCGAGCGCCAGGCCGCGACGCTGGCCGCGCGAGTCCCGGAGCTTGCCGGGCGGGTCAGCTGGCTCGATGGCTTTCCGCAAACGCCGATACGCGGCGTCGTACTCGCCAACGAGGTGCTGGACGCCTTGCCGGTGGAACGTTTCAGGCTACGGGCCGGGTCGGTGTTGCAGCTTGGCGTGACGGCTTCCGGCGGAAACCTGCAATGGAGCGAGCGACCGGCGCCCGAGCCGCTGCGTGAGGCCGTCACGGCCTTGCAGGCGCGGCTTCATGCCCCGTGGCCGGAGGGCTACACCTCCGAGATCTGCCTCGGGGCCGCGAGCTGGCTGAAGGCGCTGCTGGATCCGGTACAGCGCGGCCTCGTGCTCTTCATCGACTACGGCGGGTCGCGGCAGGAGATCCATCATCCGGATCGGGTTACCGGGACACTTGCCTGCCACTATCGCCACCGGATGCATGCCGATCCGTTCCTGTACCCGGGCCTGCAGGACCTGACGGCCTGGGTGGATTTTTCCGCGGTCGCGGATGCAGCCTTGCGTACCGGCCTGGAAGTTGCTGCGTACGGCACCCAGGCGCATGCGTTGCTGGCCGCCGGCGTGCTCGAGCAAAGCGGAGCTGGCATGCCCTCCGGCATCGGCGAATGGCGCGGGCGCCAGGAACTGCAACGCCTGCTGATGCCCGGCGAGATGGGCGAGCGATTCAAGGTGCTGGCACTGACCCGGGGTTTCGTGCCGGACTTTCCGCTGACCCTGCGCGATCTCCGGGGCCGGCTTTTCTAGTCGCCGGCCTTTCCGCGCGCACCACGGCTTCGCGTGATGACCCGGGAGATGGCCTGCAGCCGCAGCTGCCGGATCGCTTCACCGAGTTGTTCGCCGCGTGGCAGGTTGTCCGTCGACGGACTGTCGCCTGCTGCACCCGCGGATGACTGGCCGGCCAGCACGTGGCGGCTGTCGATTGCCGTCGCTGCTCGCCAAGCGTTCTCGATCAGCACGCGCTGCGGATAGGGCTCATCCTCGAAACCGGCCCGGCCGCGAGCGTCGGCTTCGCAGGCGTCGAGGAACTCGACCACCCGCTGGCCGCGCCGGAAACCATCCAGCCGCTCGAGGAGCTCCAGCAGCGTCCGGGGTTTCAGCTCCAGTGCGCGATGCGCGAGCCCGTGGTCGCGCGCCACGGCCACCGCGAGGTCCCGGAAACGATTGGGCACGGCCAGCCGCCGGCACAGGGCCTGCACGAGGCCCACGCCACGTTCCTCGTGTCCGTGGTGCGCCGGCAGTTGTTCGGGCGCCGTCGTGCCCTTGCCGAGGTCATGGGTCAGCACGGCAAACCGCACCATCGTGCTGAAAGAGAGCCTGGCGGCAGCCCTCAGGGCCAGCAGCACATGCAAACCGGTATCGATCTCCGGATGCCAGCGTGGCGGTTGTGGCACGCCGAAGAGTGCATCGACCTCGGGGAAGACCACGGCCAGTGCGCCACAGT
>CAZMVP010000043.1:8968-10096 GCA_964569355.1 uncultured Chromatiaceae bacterium
GGCGTCGCGCCCACGACCACCCAGTCCCGCTCGTGCACCGGCAGGCCCAGCAATTCGTCGCGCACGGCGCCGCCCACGAGGTAGATCTGCATGCCGGGATTGTAGCCGCTATGCTCGCCAGGCCAGGCCAGGCCGGGCGCCGCCAGGACATGGATCAGGATAGTGACCAGGATATTGGCCGCGATGCGGATCGTGATGTTGGCCGCGACCTTGGCCGGCTGCAGCGCTGGCTATTACCTTCAGGCCGCTGCCGGCCAGATGGCCGTGCTGCGTGCCCGGGTGCCGCTCGAACAGGTCCTGGCAGATCCGGATACGCCGGCTGCGACGCGCCGCGAACTGCTGGTGGCCGACGATGCGTTGCTGTTCTCCCGGCTTGAGCTGCACCTGCCGGCATCGCGCAGCTACCACAGTTACGTCGACCTGCACCGCCCGGCCGTGGTGTGGAACGTGTTTGCCGCGCCGGAGTTTTCGCTCGAGCCTCGTCACTGGTGTTATCCGGTCGCGGGTTGTGCGACCTATCGCGGCTGGTTCAGCGAGCAGAAGGCCCGGCAATTCGCCGCGAAGCTGGCCCGGCGGGGCGATGATGTGTTCGTCGGTGGCGTGGCGGCCTATTCCACGCTGGGCTGGTTCGCCGATCCCATCCTGAGCACGATGCTCGATGGCAGCGACGTTGATCTGGCCGGTGTGTTGTTCCACGAGCTCGCGCACGAGAAGATCTTCCTGCCCGGCGACACCTCTTTCAACGAAGGGTTTGCCACCTTCGTGCAGATCGAAGGCACCGAACGCTGGCTCGGGGCACGCGGCAGGACGGCCGACTTGTATCGCTTTCGGCTGCGCTTGGCGCGTGAGGCCCAGGTGCGGCAGATCCTGGCGAATTTGCGCGCCGACCTCGCGACGATCTATGCGGCGCCGGAAATGGCGGAGACGGCCCGCCGCCAGGCCCGCAACGAAGCCTACGATGCCGCGCGTAACCGATATGCGCAGCTCCGTCGCCAATGGCCGGGGCCCCCGTGGTTCGATGGCTGGTTCGATGCGGGGTTGAACAATGCGAAGCTCGCGGCACTCGCGTCCTATGCCGATCAGGTGCCGGCCTTCCGCGCGCTGCTCGCGCGGGAACATGGCGACCTG
>CAZMVP010000043.1:10196-12279 GCA_964569355.1 uncultured Chromatiaceae bacterium
GCCTGGGCTGCCGGGCTGCCCGGTTCGACCGAGTCCACGTGGACCCCGGGGCCGGCGAACTGGTCCGCCTTGCCCTCGTGGTTGCTGAATTCCGCCCCAGCCAGCCCCGGATGGATGTCCTGGCCGCGGATGTGCGCGGCACTGCTCAGTTCACTCAAGGTCGCGGTGACCTGCCGCTGCTTGCCGTCGTGGATGGTGTCGATCCGCACCTGGTCGCCGCTGCGTTTCAGGCCGATGGCATTGCGCAGGTCGGACGCCCCCTTCACGTGCTGGCCGTCGACGCCGACGATGACGTCGCCCACGGCGATGCCGGCCTTTTCAGCCGCCGATCCAGCCGCGACTTCCTGCACCAGTGCGCCTTCGGTGGTGTTGGTGATGCCATAGGCCTTGGCGCTGTCGGCATTGAAGTCGGAGATGCTGACGCCGAGCAGGCCGCGCTTGACCTCACCGTACTTCAGGATCTGGCTCATGATCGACTTGGCGATGTTCACGGGAATGGCGAAGCCGATGCCGATGTTGCCGCCGCTGTTGCTGAAGATCGCGGAATTGATGCCGATCAACTCGCCCCTCAGGTTGACGAGCGCACCACCCGAGTTGCCGGGGTTGATCGAGGCGTCGGTCTGGATGAAATCCTCGTAGCCGTCCGGATTGATGCCGCTGCGCCCGAGTGCGCTCACGATGCCGGAGGTCACGGTGTGCTGCAGGCCGAACGGGTTGCCGATCGCCAGCACGAAGTCGCCCACCTGCACCTCGTCGGAATTGCCGAGCTTCATCTGCACGAGGTTCTTCGGATTCTCGACCTGCAGGACTGCGATGTCGGTGCCTGGGTCGGAGCCGATCACCTTGGCCTTCAGGCTGCGGTTGTCATGCAGGATGACCTCGATTTCCTCGGCATTGTCGATGACGTGGTGGTTGGTGAGGATGTAGCCCTTCGCGGCATCGACGATGACCCCGGAACCGGCGCTCTGCACCTCGCGCCGGCGGCGCTGGGGCTGGTCGGGGAAACCGAAGAAACGGCGGAAGAAGGGATCCTCCATCAGGGGGTTCGCCGGTGCGCTGACCGTGCCCTTGGTCGCGATGCTGACCACCGCCGGCTCCACCTGCTTGACCAGCGGCGCCAGGGTCGGGATGTCCCGGCTGCCGACCACGGCGGGAAGCTGGGCGGGGGCGGGCGGGGATGCCAGGCCCAGCGTGAGGCCAAGCAGTATCGAGGCAAGCGCCGCCTGGGCGTTGGCTCCTGTCATGCGCGGAAACCTTCTGAAAAGGGTGCGGAAGGGCCGAATCATAGCGGGTTTCGGCCAGCCGGATGGCCGGGGAAGGCGGCATCGGAGTGGGGCAAAAGCTGTGGAAAAGCGGTGCAGGGCCTGGGGATTGCGGATCCCAATATCTTGTGGTGCGGAATATCGGGAAAATGCTGCGGTCCGGGTACCTGCAGGGCCTGGACGAGGATGGTTATTATTTATACAAGTGACTGATATATCACAATAAAAATCATGACCCCCAGACCTGGATTTGGCTTGACACGCCCCACCCGGATGCCTACTGTACAGCCTGTTGGGGGCACAACATCTTGTGCCAGCATTTTCGTCCGAAATCGTTGCCGCCGGGATGGTTCCCGTCGGGAAATCCGTTGTCGGCGCGGGATGCAAGACAGATTCGGAGACCGGCCGGCAGAGCCGGCACATCAGGGACTGGTGCAAGGGGGGCAGGGTCCAGACATGAAATCGGCAATGCAAGTGGAAAACACCCGAACGACGACCATCGGCTTCCAGGAAGCCGCGATCGACATCTGGGACAAGAAGTACCGGCTGAAGGCCAAGACGGGCGATGTCATCGATGAAACCATGGATGACACCTTCAAGCGCGTGGCCCGGGCACTGGCCGACGTGGAGTCCGAAGGGGTCCGGGAACACTGGTTCGAGCAGTTCCTCTGGGCACTGCGACGGGGCGCCATCCCGGCTGGCCGGATCATGTCCAATGCGGGCGCGAGGCAGCACAAGCCGGCTACCTCCACGATCAACTGCACGGTGTCCGGCACGATCGGCGATTCGATGCAGGACATCCTGACGAAGGTCCACGAGGC
>CAZMVP010000044.1:0-2749 GCA_964569355.1 uncultured Chromatiaceae bacterium
GGTTCCGGCAAATCCACGCTGGCCCGCGCCGTGTTGCGCCTCGCGCTGCCCACCCGCGGCCGCGTCTGCCTGCTCGGCCGCGAGCTCGCCACGCTGCCGGAGAAGGCGGTGCGCGGCTCCCGCCGCGACATGCAGCTCGTGTTCCAGGATCCGCTGGCGGCGCTCGATCCGCGCATGACCATCGGCGAGACCGTCGCCGAGCCGCTCGCTGCCTTCGAGCCGGGGTTGCCCGCTGCCGACGTGGCCCGGCGCGTCGCCAGTGCACTCAGTCGCGTCGGCCTCGACCCGGCCTGGCGCAACCGCTATCCGCACCAGTTCTCCGGCGGCCAGTGCCAGCGGGTCGGCATCGCGCGCGCACTGATCCTTGAACCGAAGCTGCTGGTCTGCGATGAGGCCGTGAGCGCGCTCGATGTCACGGTCCAGGCCCAGGTCATCGGCTTGCTGCTCGAGCTGCAGGCCGAGCTCAAGCTGGCGCTCATCTTCATCTCGCATGATCTCGCCGTCGTTCGCCGGTTAAGCCATCGCGTGCTCGTGCTGTATCTCGGCAAGCCGATGGAGCTGGCCGATGCCGCGCGGCTCTACCGGACGCCACGGCATCCGTACACGAAGGCGTTGCTGGCCTCGGTGCCGATCCCGGACCCCGTGCTGGAACGGCAGCGGCTGAAGACGCCGCTTTCCGGCGAGGGCACCTCGCCGCTGTCGCCGCCTTCCGGCTGCGCGTTCCGCACGCGGTGCCCGCATGCCATCGCGCGCTGTGCGGCCGAAGTACCGGCCTGGAGGGAATTCGACGGCTCGCTCGTGGCATGTCATCGTGTCGAAGAGCTGAACCCCGCGACCTGAAGCCATGCAGAAGATCGACGTCATCCAGGCTGACATCACCACGCTCGACGTGGACGCCATCGTCAATGCCGCCAACCAGACGCTGCTCGGTGGTGGCGGCGTGGACGGCGCGATCCATTGGGCTGCCGGACCGCGGCTGCTGGACGCCTGCCGCGCCCTGCCCGAGATATCGCCCGGCGTCCGCTGCCCGATCGGCGAAGCGCGGATCACGCCAGGTTTCGGGCTGAAGGCGCGGCATGTGATCCACACCGTGGGCCCGATCTGGCAGGGCGGCGCCAGCGGCGAGGCGCGGCTGCTCGCCGGTGCCTATCGCAACAGCCTGAAAATTGCCCAACAGCAGGGCCTCAAGTCGATCGCCTTCCCGGCCATCAGCTGCGGCGCCTACGGCTTCCCGTTGCTGCAGGCCGCCGGCATCGCGGCCCGGTCGATCCTGATCTTCCTTGCCGGCGACGAGGTGCTGGAGCATGTCCAGCTCGTGGCCTTCAGCGACAGCACCCAGGCCGCGCTCGAAGCGGCGCTGAAGGCACCCTTGGGCTGAGCGGCGCCTGGCGCTACCCTTGGGCCTCGACCGGGGGACAAGAACATGCGCAAAGCCACCTGCCTGGTGCTCATCCTGGCGTTATGCACTGTCGCAGCCCACGCGGGCGAAGTCTGGGAAGGCCAATGGATCGAGGCCCGCAGTCCCAACTTCGTGGTGACCAGCGCGCTCGGCAAGAGCGACACGACGCAGCTCGTGCAGGAACTCGAGGATTTCCGGACGCTGGTCGGCGCCGTGACCAATGCCGCGGAGCTGAAAGAGCGCGTACCGACCCACGTCCTGGTCTTCAAGGACCCGGTGGCCGATATTGGCCTGCGCGGCCTCGTCAGCGGTGGCTTCTACCCCAGGATGCGGGACAACTACGCCGTGGCCCGGGGTACTGCGGGCGGCTGGACCCGCACGCTGCAGGGATTGGGCTTTACGCTGCAGTATGACTACACCGTGTTCCTGATACGGAACCAGGCTGCCCGGGGCTATCCATCGTGGTACGTCGTGGGCTTGGCGGAAGTGCTGGCCGCTGCGGACCTCCACGATGACCGCTTTGTCCTGGGAGGACCCCCGCCGGGCCGCCTGCAGGTGCTGTCCCAGCCGGGGCGGTGGCTGCCGTATTCCCGGATCATCGACGCCAGCCAGTTATCCCGGTTGAACGGACATGAGGCCGATCTGTTCTACTCCCAGGCTTGGGCACTCGTGCACTACCTGAGCTTCGGCAAGCCTGGGCTCGATCTTCCCGTGGCACTGAAGGAGTATCTCGCCGATCTGGAGCGCGGTACGGCGCCGGTGCCAGCCTTTGAAAAAGCGTTCCATGAAGATATGGCGACGCTGGACAAGACCGTCCGTCGCTACCTCAAGCAGGCCCGATCCACGAACGGGACGCTGAAACATACCTTTGATCCCGCCGGGATCGCTGTTCGGGAGCTGGCATCCGACGAGGTTGCTGCGCGGTTGGCCATGCTTTCCCTGTCCATCCGCCAGTTCAAGCCAGCCGGTAAATTTGCCGATGCGGCGCTCGCTGCCAACCCCGACAACGCGGCAGCGCTGGTTGTCCGAGCAGACCTGCTGAAGATTGCCGGCAAGTATCCGGACGCTGAAGCACTCTATGTGAAGGCCATCGTGCTCGAGCCGGACAGTGACCTGCACCATCTGGATTTCGGCCAATACTGGCTGGATCGTGCCGCAGGTGCCGCCGATGATCCTGTCCGCCACGACTACTTCAACAAGGCCCGCCTCGAGTTCTACAAGGCCGACAAATTGAACGACCACAATCCGGAAACGCTGGCCTACTACGGTTTCAGTTACCTGCTCGAGAAAGTCAATGAGGCGAAAGGCGTGGCCACGCTTGAGTACGCGCATACCCTCCTGCCCTCGAAC
>CAZMVP010000044.1:2849-8272 GCA_964569355.1 uncultured Chromatiaceae bacterium
AGCTTCAGCGGCTCCTTCATGTAGAAGAAGGCGAACGGCACGAACACGGTGAGCGTGATGATCTCCTGCAGGATCTTCAGCTGGCCGAGCGTCAGCACGCCGTAGCCGATCCGGTTGGCTGGCACCTGCAGCAGGTACTCGAAGAAGGCCACGAGCCAGCTCAGCACCGCGGCGACCAGCCATGGCTTGGTGCTCAGTTCCTTCAGGTGGGCGTACCACGCGAAGGTCATGAACACGTTGCTGAGCGACAGCAGCAGGACGGTCAGGCTGATCGCGCGCAAGCAGGGGAGTCCGGTCTTGTTCTACTTCGGCACCACCACGTCAAACGTGGCATCCACGCGGCTGTCGAAGCCGATCTCGCCGGTGGTGTAGCTCTCCGCGGCGCCGTCGGCAGCCATGGCCTGGGCCCGCATCAGCTTCGGCATCGGCATCGGGGGCGGCGCCGCGCCTTCGGCGGTGATGGTCCGTACCGCACCGAGCTTCACGCCGAGGCTCGCCGCCAGCCGTTCGGCATTGGCCCTGGCATCGGCGGCCGCCGCGGCCAGGGCATCCTGCGTGAGCTGCTTGCGCTTGCTGCTGTCGAGCTGCGGCGGCGACACCTGGTTGACGCCGGCATCCACCGCGCCCTCGATCACGGTGCCGAGCTTGGAGAGGTCGTCGAGCTCGACCTCGAGCTGGCGCTGGACGAAGTAACCCTGGAAGACCTGCTCGTTGCTCTTGGGATCCCAGCGGTATTCCGGGTTGATGGTCAGGCCGGAGGTCCGCACCTTGGCGTCCTTGATGCCGAGCTTCTTCATCAGCGCGAGGAAGTCGTTGCTGACCTTCACGGTGCGGTCGCGCGCGAGCTTCATGCTGGGATCCCGGTTCTGCACGGCGAGCGAGAGCCGGGCGATATCCGGAGCGGCGTCCACATGCCCGGAGCCGGACACCGAGATCGTCCGGGGCAGGTCGTCGGCGAAGGTGGCCGAGGCTGCCAGCAGCAGGCACGCGGCGACGGGGAGGATTCTGATCTGCATGGGATTCTCCGTTGATTCGGGCGGTGCCGGCATGGCGCTGGTCTGGAATTCCAAGCGTCCTCTGACTAACATAGCGACCCGCACCCAGCCCTTCAACTGGGCCCATCGTCACCCGTGACCATGGCCTTCGCGGCACTGGCACCTCGACAAGTTGGACATATGCATTTCACACGGCTGGCAGTTCTCCTCGGTGTTGCCCTCGCGGGCAGCGTGGCACTGGCGTCCCCGGCCTCGGCCCAGCAGGCCTCCGCGCCACTGACGCCGCCTGCCGCCGATGTCTCCCGCGGCAGTGTCCTGTCGGAAACCTGCATGGGTTGCCACGGCATCCCCGGCTACCGCAACACCTACCCGTCGTATCGCGTGCCGAAGCTCGGTGGCCAGCACCCGGAATACCTCGTGATCGCGCTGCAGGGCTACAAGAACGACACCCGCCCGCACAAGACCATGCATGCCCAGGCGGCGTCGCTGAACGACCAGGACATGAAGGATGTGGCGGCCTTCTTCTCCAGCGAAGGCGCGGTCAAGAAGCTGGACCAGCCGGTGGGCAAGGCCCCCGAGAAGGCCGTGATCTGCGTGGCCTGCCACGGCGAGGGTGGCGTCAGCGTGGCGCCCAACTGGCCGATCCTGGCCGGCCAGCACCAGGATTACCTCGAGCATGCGCTGCACGAGTACAAGGCCCACACCCGCAAGGACCCGATCATGGGTGGCCAGGCCGCCGCGCTGACCGACGAGGAGATCCACGAGCTCGCGGTCTACTTCTCGTCCCAGCCGGGGCTGTTCACCGTCCACTACAGCAACAGGCCCTAGGCACGGCCCGGGATCCGGCCGCAAATAACGGCCGGCTGCCCGCATTTCGCGGTAGGCTCCACCCGTGCAATCCTTCAAAGCCCTGCGGGTACACCAGATCGACGGCGGCACGGAGGCGCGGCTTGAAACGCTGACGCTGGCCGACCTGTCGCCCGGCAACGTCGTGATCCGCGGCGAGTGGTCCAGCATCAACTACAAGGATGCGCTGGCCGTGACCGGCAAGGGCCGGATCCTGCGGCGCTTCCCGCTGGTCGCTGGCGTGGATGTCGCCGGTACCGTGGTGCGTTCCAGCGATGTGCGCTTCAAGCCGGGCGACGCGGTGGCCGTCCACGGCTGCGGCTTGAGCGAGACCCACGATGGCGGGTTCAGCGAGTACGCGCAGGTGCCGGGCGAGTGGGTGAACCGGCTGCCCGAGGGCATCGACACCCGCACGGCCATGGCGCTCGGCACCGCTGGTTTCACGGCGGCGCTCGCCATCCACCGGCTCGAGCAGATGGGGCAGTCGCCGGAGATGGGGCCGATTGCCGTCACCGGGGCCACCGGTGGCGTGGGCAGCGTGGCCATCGCGCTCCTGTCCGGGCTTGGCTACGCGGTGACGGCGCTCACCGGCAAATCCACCGCCCACGAATACCTGTGCGGGCTGGGGGCAACGGACATCCAGGACCTGAAGGGCCGCGAACTCGGCACGAAGCCGCTGGAGAAGACGCTCTGGGGTGGCGCCGTGGACAACCTGGGTGGCGCGACGCTCGCCTGGCTCACGCGGACCGTGGCGCCCCACGGCAGCATCGCGAGCATCGGCCTTGCGCAGGGCCCTGAACTGCACACCACGGTGATGCCGTTCATCCTGCGTGGCGTGAGCCTGCTCGGCATCAACTCGGTGGAGGTGCCGGCGGCGTTGCGGGCCGAGGTCTGGCGGCGGCTGGCCGGGGACCTGAAGTCGGCGAAGCTCGATGAGATCGTCACGCGGGAAGTCCTGCTCGCCGAGGTGCCGGACGTGGTCGCGGCGTGGATCGAGGGCGCCAACGTCGGGCGTTGCCTGGTGCGCCTCGGCGGCCAGGCCGTCGGGAACAGCGCCGGCTCGCCGTAGCGGGCATGCTGGCCGCCGTGGAAGACCGGCTGCGCGAGGGGCTGACGGCGCTCGGCATCCCGGCTGACGAGGCGCTGGTTGCCGCCTTCGTGGACTACCTGCGCTTGCTGGCCCGGTGGAACCAGGCCTTCAACCTGACCAGCATCCGGGATCCGCTGGAGATGGTGCCGCTGCATGTCCTGGACTCGCTTACCGTGCGGCCGCTGCTCGCGGGGCGGCGCATCCTGGACGTGGGTTGCGGCGCGGGCCTGCCCGGCATCCCGCTGGCGCTCACCGAGCCGTCGCGGGAGTTCACGCTTCTGGATGCGACGGAAAAGAAGATCCGCTTCGTGCGCCAGGCCATCGGCGTGCTGAAGCTCCGCAATGCGCGGGCCGACCATTCGCGAATCGAGGACTACAAAGCCGTGCCACCGTTCGACACCATCCTCTGCCGCGCCTTTGCCGCCCTGCCGGATTTCATCAACGGCGCCGCGCACCTGCTTGCGCCCGGTGGCCAATTCCTGGCGATGAAGGGCCGGCTGCCGGAAGCGGAACTGGGCCAGTTGCCGGGCGGCTGGCAGGCGGTGGCGGTGACGCCGGTTGCGGTGCCGGGCCTCGATGCCGAGCGCCATGTGATCCGGGTGGTGCGCGCATGAGCCGCATCATCGCCGTGACCAACCAGAAGGGCGGCGTGGGCAAGACCACGACGTCGGTCAACCTGGCAGCGTCGCTGGCGGCGCTGGAAAAGCGCGTGTTGCTGGTGGATCTCGATCCGCAGGGCAATGCGACCACCGGCTGCGGCATCGACAAGCAGGAGCTCGCCAGCACCACCTGCGAGGTGTTGCTGGGCGAGGCCGGCGCGCTCGAGGCGATCGTGTCGGTGACCGGGGCCGGATTTGCGCTCCTGCCGGCCAATGCCGACCTGACCGCCGCCGAGGTGCGCCTGCTGCAGGAGATCGGCCGGGAAATGCGGCTGCGAAAGGCGCTCGAGCCGGTGCGCGGGCTGTACGACTACATCCTGATCGACTGCCCGCCGACCATCAACATGCTGACCTTGAACGCGCTGACCGCCGCCGACGGCGTGCTGATCCCGATCCAGTGCGAGTACTACGCGCTCGAGGGCCTGTCCTCGCTGCTGGAAACCGTGAAGCAGGTGCGCAACACGGTGAATCCGGCGCTGAACATCGAGGGCCTGCTGCGCACGATGTTCGATCCGCGCAACCGCCTGGCCATGGACGTGTCGGACGAACTGCAGAAACTCTTCCACGACAAGGTCTATGCAACCGTGATTCCGCGCAACGTGCGCCTGGCCGAAGCGCCGAGCTTCGGCGTGCCGGCCCTGCAGCACGACCGGGCTTCCCGTGGTGCCCAGGCCTACCTCGAGCTGGCCGCGGAAGTGGTGCGCGGCCCGCTGCCGGTGGACGGGGTCGCGTCCGGGGGCGGGTCGTCGGCCGACACGGCCGGCACCGACGACTGAGGTGACGTGATCCGGGTTGACGAGTCCGGGGCCGGAGCGGGTTCGGGCTAGAATGCCGGCCGGCGGTCCGACGGCGGCCCGACCACGGCAACGGGAGGCGACATGGCGGCAAAACGTACCGGTCTGGGCCGGGGCCTGGAGGCGTTGCTGGGGCCCGCGGCCACCGCGCCGGCGGCCAACCCGACAGCAGGCGCGCCAGCCGATGGGCCGACAGGCAGCCGGCCTGCAACCGCAGAGAACCGGGCTGCAGCCTCCATCGAGGGCCTGAAGACCCTGCCCGTCGACCTGCTTGTTCGTGGCACCTACCAGCCGCGGCACGACATGCATGCCGAATCACTCGAAGACCTGGCGAACTCGATCCGGGCCCAGGGCGTGATCCAGCCGATCGTGGTCCGGCCGCTCGTCGAGCGCGGACCGGGCGGCGCGCCGCGCTACGAAATCATTGCCGGCGAACGGCGCTGGCGGGCGGCCCAGATGGCCGGCCTGCAGTCGGTGCCGGCGCTGGTCCGCGAGATTCCCGATTCGGCCGCCATCGCCATGGCCCTGATCGAGAACATCCAGCGGGAAAACCTGAACCCGCTGGAAGAAGCCCTGGCCCTGCGTCGACTGATCGGCGAGTTCGGCCTCACCCACGAAGGCGCGGCCGAGGCCATTGGCCGGTCCCGGGCGGCCGTCTCGAACCTGTTGCGGCTGCTGCAGCTGGGCGAGGTGGCCCAGGAGCTGCTGGAGAAGCGGTCGCTCGAGATGGGCCATGCCCGGGCGCTGCTGGGCCTGACCGATCCGCGCATGCAGGCCGAGGTGGCGCGCCTCGTGGCCACCAAGGGATTGTCGGTCCGGGAGACCGAGCGGCTGGTCAAACGCATGCTTGAAGGCCCCGGCAAGCCGGCCAGCCAGGCCCAGGGCCGCTCAACCGATCCGGACGTGCGGCGACTGGAAGACGAGCTGGCCGACAAGCTCGGCGCGCAGGTCGCCATCCAGCACGGTCGTGGCGGCAAGGGCAAGCTCGTCGTCGCCTACAACAGCATCGACGAACTCGAAGGCATCCTCGCCCACATCA
>CAZMVP010000044.1:8372-12222 GCA_964569355.1 uncultured Chromatiaceae bacterium
CGGGGTTGATTGCACGCTGCATCATCAATAGAATTTCGCGGCTCGACACCCCCCCTTTGCCGGGACGTCGACTTCCGGGACGGCAATGAGCCAATCGCAGCGATCAAGGCTACTGCGGCGTGCGGCTTTCCGGCTCGCCGGCGGGCAGATCGGCCTGACGGCAGTGGTCGGCATCGCGGCCGGGTTGCTGGGCGGCACGGCGGCTGCAAGGTCGGCCGCCATGGGGGGTGGCATCGGGATCCTCGCGGGGCTCTACCAGGCGCTGCGGATGTTCCGGGTCAGTGCGGCGGACGATCCGGGCCGGTTTTATGCCGGTGTCTGGATCAGCGAAGCGGTGAAGATCCTGCTGACGGTGGCGCTCTTCATCCTGGCCATCCGGGTCTTCCGCCCGCAGTTCGCACCGATGATCGTGGCCTACGCCGCCACCTTCATCGTGTACTGGATGGCGCTGGGTACGGGCTATCCCTGGTTGGATGGCGGGGCTGAGTGACAGCGATGGACAACGGCAGCAGGTAACGGCAAGCAGCGAATGTCAGCAGAAGAAGGCACCAAGACCGCCGGCGAGTACATCCAGCACCACCTCACCCATCTGCAGGTCTGCCGCGGGGACGAGGGTTGGGTCTGGAACAATTGCCATGGCAATTTCTTCGCCATCAATGTCGACTCCATGATCATTGCGGTCCTGCTCGCGGTCGGCCTTGGCTGGCTGTTCCGGAGCATGGCCGTCAAGGCAAGCCAGGGCACTCCGAGCCGCACGCAGGCCCTGGTCGAACTCATCTTCGACTTCGTCGACGGCAGCGTCCGCGACACCTTCTATGGCAAGAGCCGGCTGATCGCGCCGCTCGCCCTGACCATCGTGACCTGGGTTTTCATGATGAATTTCATGGACTTGATCCCGGTCGACTTCCTGCCCGCGGCCGTCGAGCAAACCGGTGTCGCCAAGTACCTGCGCGTGGTGCCCACGGCTGATGTCAACGTCACCTTCGGCATGTCGCTGTCGGTCTTCGCACTGACCATCTTCTACAGTTTCAGGATCAAGGGCGCCGGCGGCTTCCTGCACGAGCTGACCATGAATCCGCTGAATCCGAAGGACCTCGGCGTGCCGCTGGTCTTCTGGCCGCTGGTCATCGTCTTCAACTTCGTCCTCGAGACGGTGTCGATGCTGGCCAAGCCCCTGTCGCTCGCGTTGCGGCTCTTCGGCAACATGTATGCGGGCGAGCTGATGTTCATCCTGATCGCGCTGCTCGGCGTGTACCAGTTGCCCCTGCACTTCCCCTGGGCGGTGTTCCACATCCTGATCATCACCCTGCAGGCCTACATCTTCATGATGCTCACCATCGTCTACCTGAGCCAGGCGCACGAGCATCATTGATGCCCCACCACCACGATTCGCAACCATTGAACTGAGTTAGGAGTACCTGATGGAAACTGTTATTGGATTCACCGCGATCGCCGTCGCCATCCTGATCGGCCTTGGCGCCCTCGGCGTCGGCATCGGCATGGGCATCCTGGGCGGCCGCTTCCTCGAAGGCTGCGCCCGCCAGCCGGAACTGGCCAACATGCTGCAGACCAAGATGTTCCTCGTCGTCGCACTGCTCGACGCAGTGGCCATGATCGGCGTCGGCATCGCGCTGTTCTTCGCCTTCGCGAATCCCTTCATCGGCCAGCTGCAGACGGCGGCCGGCGGCTGAACGGGATCAGCCTGCGTAACAAGTTGCGATCAGGAGTTTCGCGGTGGATATCAATCTAACCCTCATCGGCCAGGCCATCGCCATGGCGGTGTTCGTCTGGTTCTGCATGAAGTACGTGTGGCCCCCCATCCTCGGCATGATCGAGGTGCGGCAGAAGACGATTGCTGAAGGCCTCGCGGCCGCCGACAAGGGCAACCGCTCGCTCGACGAAGCCAGGGTGCAGATCGCCTCGATGGTTGAAGAGGCCCGCGGCCAGGCCAGGCAGATCATCGACCAGGCCCAGGTGCGCGGCAACGAGATCGTCGACGAAGCCCGCCAGGGCGCCACGGAGGAGCGCGAGCGCATTCTCAAGGCCGCCCAGGGCGATGTGGAGCAGCAGCTGAACCAGGCTCGCGACCAGCTGCGGTCACAGGTGGCCGCGATCACGGTGGCCGGCGCCGAGAAGATCCTGGGACGGGAGATCGATGCCCGTGCCCACCAGGACCTCCTCGACAAGCTCGCCGCGCAGATCTGAGGGCGAATCACCACCATGGCTGAACCCGGCACCACCACCGCCCGACCCTACGCCCAGGCCGTCTTCGAGATCGCCCGCGCCGACAACCAGCTGTCGGCCTGGTCCGATTTCCTGCGACTGGCGGCTGAAATCGCCACCTCCCCCGATGCCGACCGCTACCTGGCGGCACCCGGCGCCGACCGTTTCGCGATGGCCGACGGCATCGCCGCCATTGCCGGCGAACGGCTCGGCAACACCCCGCTGCTGAACGGGGGCGAGGGCTCGGTGGGTTCCGGCTTCCTCAAGGTGCTGGCCGAGAACCAGCGGCTGGGCGTGCTGCCGCAGATCCTCATCCGCTACGAGGCACTGAAGGCCGAGGCCGAAGGCAGCCTGGACGTGGTCCTGACCTCGTCGTCGGAGGTCTCCGCAGCCCAGCAGCAGCGCATCACCGATTCACTGAAGAAGCGCTTCGGCCGCGACGTCCGCCTCTCCGTCCAGGTCGATGCCGCGTTGATCGGCGGTGCCCGGCTGCAGATCGGCGACCGCGTCATCGACGGCTCCGTCCGTACCGAACTCGACAAACTGGCAATCGCCCTGCGCGCCTGAGCGCCGGGTAAACCAAGGAACGACACATGGCACTCAAGGCCTCCGAAATCAGCGAACTGCTCAAGCAGCGCATCAAGAACTTCGAGACCGTCGCCGAAGCCCGCGACGTCGGCACCGTGATCGCGGTGACGGACGGCATCTGCCGCGTGCACGGCCTGGCCGATGCGCAGTACGGCGAAATGCTGGAGTTCCCGGGCAACACCTTCGGCCTGGCGCTGAACCTCGAGCAGGATTCGGTCGGCGCCGTGGTCCTTGGCGACTACAAGCACATCTCCGAAGGCAACCAGGTGAAGACCACCGGCCGAATCCTGGAAGTGCCGGTCGGCGAGGGCCTGCTCGGCCGCGTGGTCAACGCACTCGGCGAGCCGATCGACGGCAAGGGCCCGATCGATGCCGCCGGCCGTTCGCCGATCGAGAAGGTAGCGCCGGGCGTGATCACCCGCCAGTCGGTCGACCAGCCGGTGCAGACGGGCTTGAAGGCCATCGACGCGATGGTGCCGGTGGGCCGTGGCCAGCGCGAGCTGATCATCGGCGACCGCCAGACCGGCAAGACCGCGGTCGCGATCGACACGATCATCAACCAGAAGGGCACCGGCATAAAGTGCATCTACGTCGCGATCGGCCAGAAGGCTTCGTCGGTCGCGAACGTGGTGCGAAAGCTCGAGGAGCACGGCGCGATGGCCCACACGATCGTCGTGTCCGCTTCCGCCGCCGACTCGCCGGCCACCTGGTACCTCGCGCCCTACTCCGGCTGCGCGATGGGCGAGTACTTCCGCGACAAGGGCGAAGACGCGCTCATCATCTACGACGATCTCACCAAGCAGGCCTGGGCCTATCGCCAGGTGTCGCTGCTGCTGCGCCGTCCGCCGGGCCGTGAAGCCTACCCGGGCGACGTGTTCTACCTGCACTCCCGCCTGCTCGAGCGCGCCGCGCGCGTCAATGCCGAGTACGTCGAGAAGGCCACCAACGGCAAGGTCAAGGGCAAGACCGGTTCGCTCACCGCATTGCCGATCATCGAGACCCAGGCCGGCGACGTGTCGGCCTTCGTGCCGACCAACGT
>CAZMVP010000045.1:0-2402 GCA_964569355.1 uncultured Chromatiaceae bacterium
TCGCGCTGTCGATGGACATGATGGGACCGGAGTATGCGTGGTACATCAGCCCGCCGAACCTGAAAGGGCCGCAGGGCGTCCTGATCCTGACGCACGGCTTCGGCGAGATCGGCGACAAGATCTTCAAGAAGGAAGTGGAGTCGCTCGGCCAGATCTTCCCCACTGCGATGGGCATCGGCATGGCGATGATGATGTCGGAAAACATCCAGGTGGCGGTCGACAAGCTCACCGAGGCGGGCGCGAAGCAGATCGTGGTCGTCCCTGTGGTGTCCACCCTGCACAACGGGCTCTACCGCCAGTGGATGTACATCCTCGGCCAGCAGGACAAGGCCGTGTTCGCCAGCGTGCCGCAGGTGCATACCAAGGCGCAGCTCCTGTTCGTCAAGCCGCCCGGTGACGATCCGCTGATGGCCGAGATCCTGATCGACAATGCCACCGAGCTCAGCAAGGATCCGTCGAACGAGCTCGTGATCATCGTCGGCCACGGGCCGGACGACGAGAAGGACAACGCAGAAGAGCTGCAGCAGCTCGGCCACCTGGCGAAGATCGTGATGCAGGATGGCGGTTTCTCCGAATCCGTCGGCATGACCCTGCAGGATGACGCGCCGCCGAAGGTCCGCGAGGCCAACGTGAAGGCGCTGCGTGACAGGATCGAAGCCGCGACCGCCAAGGGCAAGCACGTGATCATCGTGACCAACCTGATCTCGGCCCGGTCGATCCAGGCCAAGCTGCGCAAGGACCTCTCCGGCCTCAAGTACGATTTCAGCTCGAAGGGCCTGATCGAACATCCGAACTTCATGAAGTGGATGACGCAGGGCATCCGCATGGAGTTCCAGGGGCATCCGCTGCCGAAGAACTGACGCCACGAAAAAGGGGCCGGCGCCTCGCGGCGCCGGCCCCTTTTCATTTCCGGTCCGGTCATTTCCGGCCCGGCGTTGGCCCCGTGCGGGCCGGCCTCAGCCGGGGTGGTTCAGCCGGTCTTCCATTCGCCGCCCTGGAATCCGCAGCCGATCTCCAGGCCACCCGGATCCCCTTCGTAGTAGATCCGCTTGCCGTTGTCACCCATGTCGCAGACGCCCACGCGGCCTTCGGTCGGGCATGCGCCGTTGCCATGCTCGGCACCGCTGTTATCGTCGGTCTTGCCGAGGTCGGTGCACTTGGCGGCGTCGGCGGGTTCATCGCACACCTTGAACGGGCCGGCGAACATGTTTTTCTGGACGTAGCTGCAATGTCCGGGATCATCGGCGGCCGAGGCGGCGAGTGGCGACAGCGCCAGCACCGCGATGGCTGCAATCAGGGTCGACTTCATATCCGGAGTTCTCCTGTTGTCAGTTCGACTTGCAAGGGATTGGCGCGACCGATCATGGCACGCGGGTAACCGGGAATCCATAGCAGGCCGATGCGCGCCGCACGGTGGTCAATCAAGGGATTTCAGGTATTTCCCGGGCAATGCCCACGCCAGGAGGTAACGGTCGGCGGCTCCGTTGCCGCCGGCAATGACCACGTACTGGCGATCGCCGACCTGGTAGGTCGATGGCGCGCCGCTCGCGGCGGCGGGCAGTTGCGTTGACCACGACTCGTGGCCGGTGTCCAGTTCGAAGCCGTGCAGGCGCCGATCTCCGCTGGTCGCGAGGAAGACGAGACCGCCGGCGGTCACCAGTGGTTCGCCACCGGCGTTGGCACTCCAGGATTTTGATGATCCCGGCACCATCATCTGCATCATGTCGGGCAGCGTGCCGAGCGGTTCAGTCCAGCGGATTGCCCCGGAGTCGAGGTCCATGGCCGTCACGATCGACCATGGCGGTGCCGTGCATGGCATTCCCGTCGGGCCCAGGAAGACCTTGCCCGCGGCGCCAGCCGGCTTGCCGGGAAACCAGGTGGCGAGCCGCGACAGGTCGGCCACCAGCAGGTTTCGCGCCGGATCGAAGGCGATGCCCGGTCGCGTGCCGGGTTCCGCCGGCGTCGGGAAACTGATCCACGGCCCATCGCTGCCGGCCGATCCGGATGCAGGGTTGCCATTCAGGAGCGCTGCCGACAGCAGCTCGCGGCAGCGGGCTTGATCCCAGAACGTGAGGCCCCAGGCATCTCCGGGCGTCAGGTCGGGACCCGCCAGGTTCCGGTCCGTTGCCGCCGGCAATGGCAAGCCGGTCGTCCGGTCCAGGACGGTGACGATACCTCGGCTGCCGATCAGCACCACCGCCGGGATCCGGCGATGTCCGCGCGTAATCTCCACCAGCAGTGGCCGCGACGCGCGGCCGGGATCGCGACCGCCGCCTGAAGGCATCGGAAACTGCCAGGCCAGCGCACCGCTCTCGCCATGCAGGGCCGATACCGTGGTGGAAGTCGCGATGACCAGCAGCTTGCCTGCGGCGTCGGCCGCCAGCATGAGGTCGTCGGCGTGT
>CAZMVP010000045.1:2502-7877 GCA_964569355.1 uncultured Chromatiaceae bacterium
GGGACATTCTCATCGCGGTCGCCACATTAACCCAACAACACCCCCGGGATGTGGGATCATGCCGGCCATGCCCTTGGCGGCGCCCACCTGGCGACGCAAGCCCACCAGCCGGAGTACCGATGGCCAGCGACATTTCCAGAAACAGTGAATCGGCAATCGCCGTGTACGTCGACTTCGAGAACCTCGCGCTCGGCGTGCAGGACACGAAGGCCGGCCGCTTCGAGATCGAACTGGTCCTCAAGCGCGTGCTGGAGAAGGGGCGGGTGGTGGCCAAGCGCGCCTACTGCGACTGGACCCGGTACCGGCAGTTCATGCAGGAGTTCCACAAGCACGGTTTCGAGATGATCGACATCCCCCAGACCAAGGTCAGCGGAAAGAACAGCGCCGACATCCGCATGGTCGTCGATGCGCTGGACCTGTGTTACTCGAAGGACCACATCGATACTTTCGTGCTGCTGACCGGCGACAGCGACTTCTCGCCGCTCGTGTCCAAGCTCAAGGAAAACGACAAGCGCGTGATCGGTTGCGGCGTGCGCAACTCGACTTCCGACCTGCTGGCCTCGAGCTGCGACGAATTCATCTTCTACGACGACCTGATCACGGTGTCGAAGCGGCCGCGCCGGCGGGCGAAGCCGGCCAAGAACAAGGAGCAGGAAGAAGCGCTGGATAAGGTGGCAAGCACCGTGGAATCACTCTCGCGCGACTACGACCCGCTCTGGGGTTCGCTCGTCAAGCAGACCGTGCGACGCGTGTATCCCGACTTCAATGAAACGCTGTACGGGTACCGGAGCTTTTCCGAACTGCTCGAGGATGCAGCGAAGCAGGGCGTGCTCGACCTCGAGTTCGACGAGCAGCGCGGCAACTACAAGGTGCGGTCACACGGCGGCGGCTGACTGCGCGAGCGTGCCGTCGGCCCGGCAATGCACGAGCGGCGCCACGACGATCGTCGGGTAGCGGGCCTGCAACCGGGCCGCTTCCGCGGCCACGGCCTCTTCCGGATCCTCGATGCCGAACAGGTCGCTCCAGTGGTCGAAGTGCTGTTCGGCTGCCGGGCGCTCCCAGCCCGCGGCTCCGGTCATCCGTTCGATGAATGCCTCGCGTTTGTCGGCAAGGCCCGTGAGCTGGCAGTCGTCGTGGCCGATGACCGCGATGGCGGAAACGCCGGCAATGCCGACGGCCCAGGACACCAGGAAAGGATCCCGCTTCAGGCTGGCGGCGCCGGTGCGCACGACGATGGCAAATCCCGCGGGGAGGCGCAGGACCGCATCCGATTCGACGCAGGTGCTGATGAGCAGCCGGGGCGCCGTGCACGCACCTTCCACTGCGCCGGATCCGGCGGCCACCATCCCGAGGTTCTGCAGCTTCAGCAGTGTTTCGACCGGCGTGTTCCGGTAGGCAGGCAGGATGTCGGCATCACGGCGGACCGGAATCAGCATCGGCGGGTCTCTGGTGTCGGGTTACGGCCGCTAGTGTAAGCGAATCAGGTGGCAGGGCTTCGAAGGTGTCGGTGGCCAGGCCCACGCCGGCTTCGGCGAAATAGTTGTAGGTGAGGTCGGCACCGGCAGCGAGTATCGGCTCGCGCTCCTCGGGCCATACATGCGTCGCGCTGATGAGCCCGGCATAGCCGCGCCGACGCAACTGCCGGCTGGCGACGACCTTGGCCTCGAGGTCCGGCACGGCGAGCATGACGACCCTGACCTTGTCGAGGTTCAGCCGGTGCCAGAGCAGCGGATCTTCCGCATCGGCGTAGACCACGCGCCGGCCACCCGCCAGGTGCCGCCGGACCTTGCCAAGATCACTGTCCAGCCCGACTACCTTCAACCCCAGCTCGCGCACGTGGTTGTAGGCCCCGGTGCCGACGCGCCCCATGCCGACGACCACGACCTCGGCGCGGCCGAGCGAGATCGGCTCGTCATCCGGATGGCGCCGCCGGCGCTCGAAGATCCGCAGGAACGGCTCCAGCACGGTGTAGACCGCATGGGCGTGCCGGTTCAACGGGGCTGCAATCGCGAATGACACGGCGACCGCGATGGCGGTTGCCACCAGCCATTCCTCCGGTACGAGGCCGTGGTGTGCGGCGCCCTCCATGACGATCAGGCCGAACTCGCTGTAGGTCGCGAGGCTGATGCCGGCAAGGAAGCCCGTGCGGGCGGACAGGCCGAAGGCAAGCAGCAGGAAGAAGAACACGAAGGCCTTGAGCGGCAACAGCGCGATCGGGACGGAGGCAAGTCCCAGCGTGTGCAGGTCCGGTAGTCCGGTAAGACCGATGCCGAGGAAGAAGCCGACCAGGAACAGCTCCCTCAGGCCCCAGAGCGCCGCGCTGAGTTCCACGGCCCGGGCGTGACTCGCCAGGACCATGCCGATGAGCAGCGCGCCAAGTTCGCCCGACAGCCCGATGGCCTGGAAACCGAAACCACCGAGGCCGATCGCCAGGGCGCCGCCCAGCAGCACCAGCAGTTCCCCGTGGCCGGCGAGGTCCAGCAGCTTGCGCAGCAGCGGCTGCGCAAGCGGCAGCAGCAACGCGAGGCCGGCCGTCCAGGTCAGCGGCGTGCCGTCGTTGATGCCGAGGATGCCGACGGCAACGATGTCCTGCAGGATCAGGATGCCGATCGTGACGTGGCCGTGGAAGCCGCGGATCTCGCGCCGCTCCTCGAGGATCTTGGCAGCCAGCACCGTGCTGGAGAAGGACAGCGTGCCGGCCAGCACCAGCGCCACAGGCAAGCTGTCCGCCATTGCCGACCAGCCGGCAAGCACGATACCGAGTAGCGCCAGCCCGAAGTGCAGGAGTGCGACACCCCAGACTTCGGCGCGAACCAGATGCTGGAAGCGCAGCTTCAGGCCGACCGTGAACAGCAGCAACAGCACGCCGACATGCGCGATGTCCGCAAGGCCCGGCACGCGCTCGATCCCGGCGGCATTGAGCAGGAAGCCGGTAGCCAGGAAACCGACGAGCGGCGGCAGGCCGACCTGGCGCGCCAGCAGGCCCAGGGCGAACGCGGCAGCTATCCAGATCGCAAGCATCGGCAACAATCTTGGCGCAATATTGCCGGAATGCAAAAGTCGCAAGATCGTCGCCGGTGGCTGATCATCGCCGGCATTTCCGCCGTCGTGGTTGGTGCCTATGCCGCTGGTGGGTTCCTCGGGGTGCCGGCGCTGGTCGACAGTGAGGCCCGGGAGTTCGTCCGCGCCAGTTATGGTCGCGAACTCGTGCTCGGCAAGGTCCGTTTCAATCCATTCACGCTGGCGCTCGAGGTGGAGAAGCTCGAGATTCCCGACGCCGACGGCAACCCGCTGCTCGGCTTCGATCGCCTGGATGTCAACCTGGGACTGAGCTCGCTCTGGCGCCGGGCCCTGTCATTCCAGTCGATCAGGCTGGACGGGCTGGATGTCAACGCGGTGATTCGGCCGGGTGGCACGCTCAACCTGGCGGACCTCGCCCCGAAGCCTTCGACCACCGCGCCGCCACCGGCCGCCGACACCCGCCTGCCGCGCGTGGTCATCGACGACCTCGCGATCAACGAGGGCCAACTGCGCTACGAGGATCGCAACCGGCCCACGCCATTGGTCACCACCGTCTCGCCCGTGACCTTCCGGCTGGAGAACTTCAGCACCTACGCGTCCGGGGAGCGCTACCAGCTCGATGCCCGGCTGTTCGCTTCGGGCAGCCTTGCCTGGCGTGGCTCGCTGTCGGTGCAGCCAGTTGCCTCGCAGGGTGAATTCAGGCTGTCGGACGTTCCGTTGCCGGAGGTTGCCCGGCTGCTCGGTGCGGTCGTGCCGCTCGAGGTGGCGGCCGGCACGGCGAGCCTGCGGGGCGAGTACCACCTGGCGGCGGGTGATTTCAGCATTGATGACGGGGAGGCCGGGATCAGCGGGCTCGCCGTGCGGCCCCGCGGTGGCGAGACGGATTACATCCGCCTCGCCAGGGTCATGGCTTCCGGTCTCAAGCTGGGCCTTGCCGGCAAGCAGGCCGAGATCGGCAAGCTGGCGGTCAATGGCGGCCGGATCGATGCGTGGCTGTCGCCGGGCGGTGAATTGAACCTGATGGCACTGGCCGGTGCCGGGGCCGGTGCCGGGAGCGCTGAGGTTGGCAACAAGAACCCCGGTCCCACGCCGCCGGCTTCCACGCCGCCGGCTTCCACGTCACCGGCCGTCGACACTCCGCGGAAGGAAAGCCCGTGGGTCGTGCGGGTGCCGGCCGTGCAGGTCGAAGACCTCGCCCTGCATCTCGAGGATCGCCAGGTGAGACCGGCGGCGACGCTCGACCTGGACCCGCTGCAGCTCACGATCAGTGGTTTCTCGACGGCGCCGGGATCGGTGCTCGACTCGCGGCTTACGGCCACGATCAACCGCAGCGGACACGCCGCAGTTACCGCCAGCACGAAACTGGATTCCCTGGATACCACGGCCGACATCGACGCCACGGACCTGCCGCTCGACATCGCGCAGCCCTATGTCGCCGCGGCCACCAGCATGACGCTCACCGGCGGGACGCTGTCCGTAAAGGGCACGGTCACCCATGCGGCTGCCGCACCTGACAGGGCCGGGGCCGACGCGGCGCCCGGGACCCGCTTTGACGGCAACGTGGCCATCGACCGCCTGCACACGATCGACAACGCCCTGAAAGAGGACTTCGTGAAGTGGGACCAGCTCAAGCTGGAGGATCTCCACTACCAGTCGGCGCCGCAGCGCCTGCGCATCCGCGCGATCGATCTGCGCCGGCCCTATGCCAGGGTCGTGATTGCGCCGGACGGCACCAGCAACGTCAGCGCGATCCTGGCTGGCCCAGGCGCAACTGCCGCGGCCGCGCCGGGCCCGACTTTCGAGTCACCGCCGGGTGACGCCAGGCCCCCCGCACCTCCCGTCGTGACGAAGGCGCCGGCCACCGCCGGGCGGGGTCCGATCCCCTTCCCGGTGCGCATCGATGCGATCCGCATCGCCAACGGCTCGGCCCGGTTCGCCGACCTCACCACCCGGCCGAACTTCGACATCGGCATCGGCAAGCTCGATGGCACGATTTCGGGGCTGTCCTCCGCAGCCGGCTCGCGCGCCAGGGTGGTGCTCGACGGTGAGGTCGATGAATTCTCGCCGGTGACGATCCGCGGGGACTTGAACCCGCTGGCCGCGGAAACCTTCATGGACCTGTCGATGACCCTGCGCAACATGGAGCTGGCCTCTTTCACGCCGTATTCCGGGCGTTTTGCCGGCTACTCCATCCGCAAGGGCAAGTTGTCGGCAGAGCTGCACTACCTCGTGCAGGACCACAAGCTCGATGCCGACCACAAGTTCGTGATCGACCAGTTCGAGCTGGGCGACAAGGTGGACAGTCCCGATGCGACGGCCCTGCCGCTGAAGCTGGCAGTGGCCCTGCTGAAGGA
>CAZMVP010000045.1:7977-12101 GCA_964569355.1 uncultured Chromatiaceae bacterium
GTTCGCGACGATTGCCGGCGATCCCAAGGCCTACCGGAAAACCCTGGAAGACCTCTACCGGCAGGCGTACGGCCAGAAGTTCACGCCGCCCGGGGCCGCCGAGGGCCAGGATGCTGGCCAGGACGTCGGCCAGGCTGCCGATCAGGCCGATCCGGTCATTCCACTGCTGGAAACTGCGCTCCGCGACAAGATCGTCGTGGGCGACAACGAGCTGTTTGCATTGGCCACGGCGCGTGCCACGGCCATCAAGCAGCGCCTGCTGACCGATACCGGCATCGACCCCGCACGCGTGTTCCTCACCGCGCCGGTGGAGGGGGCTGCCAGTGCTGCCGGCGTGGTCCTCGAACTGGCGCTGCGCTGATCACCGGGCGGTGGCAAAGCCGAAGCGTGCCAGGATCTCCCGACCTTCGGTCGAGCGGATGAAGGCGATGAAGTCACGCGCGGCAGCTGCCTCACGGCTCGCACGCACCACCGCGATCGGGTAGACGATCGGCTCCGTGGTGGGCACGGTGGCCACGATCCGCACCTTGCCGGGTTCCACCCGGACGTCGGTCGCATAGACAAAGCCTGCGTCGACCTCGCCACGGGCCACGTAGGCCAGGCTCTGGCGCACGTTCTCGGTGGTCACCAGCTGCGGCTGGATGGCCTTCCAAAGGCCGAGCTTCAGCAGCGCTTCCCGGCTGTAGCGCCCGACCGGCACCACGTCGGGATTGCTCACTGCAATGCGCCCGGTGCCGGGTTGCGTGATGTCGGCCAGCGATTTCAGCCGGCGCGGTCCGTCCGCAGGTTCGATCAGCACCAGGGTATTGCGCGCAAAGTCGGCACGGGTGTCGTCGATGATCAGCTTCCTGGCTTCTGCCTCATCCATCGTTGCCTCGTCGGCGGAGGCGAAGACATCCACCGGCGCGCCGTTGTCGATCTGCTGCAGCAGCTGGCCGGAACCTGCGAGGTTCAACGTGATGCGGGTACCGGGCCGGCTGGACTCATAGGCCGTGGCCACTGCCCGGAATGCATCGGTGAGGCTGGCTGCCGCGGACACGATCAGGTCTGCCGCATTGGCCGGTTGCAGGGCCATGGCCAGCAGCAGGCTGCAGGCGAATGCAGCGATCCGGTTCAATCGCCAGGACTTCCACGGTACGAGCTTCAACTCGCACTCCTTGTTACGCTATGTTGCCCCCGATGACCGAGTTCATCCTGACCACAATCCTCCTCACAGGCAAGATCGCGGCCATTGCAACGGCATTCGCGCTGCTGGCCGGCGTGGCCGCGGCATGGGCGATGCACCGGCGCACCTTTGCCGGGCGGTCGCTGGTCGATGCCTTGCTGATGCTGCCGCTGGTGTTGCCGCCGACGGTCCTCGGCTACTACCTGCTGACGGCACTGGGCCGCAAGAGCCCATTCGGCCGATGGCTGGAGCAAACCTTCGACATCCGCCTGATCTTCACGTGGCAGGGAGCCGTGATCGCGGCAGCCATCGTGGCCTTTCCGCTGGTCTACCAGGGCGCGCGAGCGGCGCTGGCCGCGGTTGACCAGCAACTGGAGGGCGCCGCGCGGACGCTGGGTGCCGGCGAGTGGCGGGTCTTTGTCCGCGTGACCCTGCCGCTCGCCTGGCCCGGCGTGCTGGCAGGCACCATGCTGGCCTTTGCGCGCGCGATGGGCGAATTCGGCGCGACGCTGATGGTCGCCGGCAGCCTGCCCGGCAGGACCCAGACACTGGCACTCGCGATCTATGACTCGGTCCAGGCCGGCCGCGATGGTGAAGCGCTGATACTGGTCGGCGTTACCTCGCTGGTCTGCGTGCTGATCCTCGTGGTGGCGGCGCGTGTGCTGCGGAGCCGGCATCCATGACGCTCGAAGTCGACATCCGCCGCACGCTGAAGAGTCCGGGGCGCGAGTTCAGGCTCGACGTCAGCTTCAAGTCCACGGCACCGCTGGTCGTGGTGTTCGGCCATTCTGGCTCCGGCAAATCGGTCACGATGCAGGCCATCGCAGGCCTGCTTCGGCCCGATGAGGGACGGATCGTGGTTGATGGCGAAGTGCTCTTCGACGCCGAGCGACGGATCGACGTGGCCGCCCGCAAGCGCCGGGTCGGCTACGTTTTCCAGGACTACGCGCTGTTCCCGCACATGGATGTTGCCGCCAATGTCGCGTTCGGCGCGGGTGGCGATGGACGCACGGTGGCGGAGCTGTTGCGGTCCTTCGCGATCGAGGAACTCGCCGGCAGCTTTCCGCTCCAGCTCTCCGGCGGCCAGCGCCAGCGCGTTGCCCTGGCCCGTGCGCTGGCGCCACGGCCGAAGCTTCTGCTGCTCGATGAACCGTTCGCCGCGCTGGATCCACTGCTGCGCGACGAGATGCGGGCGGGGCTCCTGCAATCCGTCCAGGCCTGGAACATTCCCGTGGTGATCATCACCCATGACCCTGCCGATGCGGGATTCTTCCCCGGCCAGCGGATCACGTTCCGGGAGGGGCGGATCGTGGATGACTCCGTCGCCAGCGAGCGAACCGCCAGCGACGCAGTGGATTGACTCCCGGCCGGATTCCTGTATCGTCCGCGCCGCTACACAAGCTTTCGTCCGGTCAGCTCGTTCATCCTGAGCCTTTCGACCACTTCACCAGCCCTAAGGCCACCCAATCATCCTGCCTCTACCGGACCAGAGGAGCACGCTGTCGGTGCACCGGCATTTGCCGGGCATGGGCAGGCACCCCTGCAGGCTGGAGAGGACTTTCACTACATGTCATTTCAATCGCTCGGGCTGAAACCCGAACTGCTGCGTGCCATCGAGGAATGCGGCTACACCACCCCGACCCCGGTACAGGCCCAGGCCATTCCGGTCGTGCTGGCCGGCCGTGACCTGCTGGCCGGCGCGCAGACCGGTACCGGCAAGACGGCCGGTTTCACGCTGCCGATCCTGCAACTGCTGACGGCGCCCGGCGTCGAGCGCCGGCGCGCACCCCGCGTGCTCGTGCTCGTCCCCACCCGGGAGCTGGCGGCACAGGTCGCCGAGAGCGTGAAGACCTACGGCAAGCACGTGCCGATTTCGGTCACCGTGGTTTTCGGCGGCGTCGGCTTCCATCCACAGGCCGAGAACCTGCGGCGCGGCACCGACATCGTCGTCGCGACGCCGGGCCGGCTGCTCGACCACGTCCAGCAGAAGACCATCGACTTGAGCCAGGTTGGCATCCTCGTGCTCGATGAAGCGGACCGGATGCTCGACATGGGCTTCATCCGCGACATCCGCCGGATCCTCAAGCTGCTGCCTGCCAAGCGGCAGAACCTGATGTTCTCGGCGACCTATTCCGACGACATCCGTGATCTCGCCAATGGCCTGCTGCACAACCCGGCCAGTGTCGAAGTGGCCCGGCGCAATGCCGCCATCGACCTCGTGACCCAGCAGGTCCACGAGATCCGCAAGGAGGACAAGCGGCGGCTCCTGTCCCACCTGATCCGCAACAGCGACTGGAACCAGGTGCTGGTGTTCACGCGCACCAAGCACGGTGCCAACCGCCTCACCAAACAGCTCGAGGACGATGGCATCACGGCTGCCGCAATCCATGGCAACAAGAGCCAGTCGGCGCGCACCAAGGCACTGGCCGACTTCAAGGGCGGGCGGATCACGGCACTGGTCGCGACGGAGGTTGCGGCCCGCGGCCTCGACATCAACCAGTTGCCCTGCGTCGTCAACTACGAGCTGCCAAACGTTCCCGAAGACTACGTGCACCGGATCGGCCGCACCGGCCGCGCCGGCGCCACGGGGCTCGCGTTGTCGCTGGTCTCCGGCGAGGAGCGCGGCCTGCTGAAGGACATCGAGCGGCTCCTCGGCCGGCCGGTGCAGCGAGCCCAGCTGCCGCGGATTTCCGATCCGCCCGCGCGACCGGAGCGTCCGGCTGGTGCCGAAGTGCTCCAGCAGCAGCATCAGGGGCGTGGCCAGAATCACGGACATGGCAATGGCAATGGCAATGGCAATGGCCAGGCGCATGGCCAGCGGCGCGGCGAGGGCGGGACACGCAACCCCAATGGCAACGGCCACAACCAGCGGCGTGGCAACCGTCGGCCCGGCGGATACTCGTCGCAGCGGTCATCCGGGCGCTGACGGGCGGATCATCGGCGGAGATTCCGCCCGGCC
>CAZMVP010000046.1:0-12060 GCA_964569355.1 uncultured Chromatiaceae bacterium
CGGGAAGGATCAGGGCAGCAGCGCGCGGAGCATGCCGAGCAGCGGATAGGTGGCAGCACGGCTGCTGCCCTCATGCGTCACGCTGTGGACCAGTGCGCGGCGGACCGCCGGCAGCCTGGCTCCGGCCGACAGGACCACGCCGCGCAGTGCGCGCACCGGCGCCGTGTCGTCGGTGTAAAGCCGCACGATGGCGCCGGTTGCGAGATACAGCGGTCGCGTGGCACGTCGCAGCTCGCGGCCATACTGCCGGAGCAGGGTCGCGTCGCCGATGTCCTGGCGGTGGTCCCGGGCCTGCCGCACGACGCCTGCCAGCAGGTCCTGGCCCAGCAGACCGAGGTTGAAACCATGGGCGGTGACCGGATGCATGCCGACGGCGGCATCGCCCACCAGCGCAAACCGGGGAGCCGTGAAGCGCCTGGCATAGACGGCCACCAGTGGATACACATGCCGGGTGCTGATGAGTTCCATGCGGCCCAGCCGATGCCCGCAACGGGCCTCCATGGCCGTGGCAAAGGCCGCTTCCGGCGCAGCCACCAGGTCCCGCATCACCGTTTGCGGCAACGTCAGGACCAGCGAGGATTCATGCTCGGAGAGCGGCAGGCGCGCCAGCGTCTGGCCGTGGCCGAACCATTCCCAGGCAACCTGGCCGTGGGGCTTCTCGTGCCGCATCCGGCACACGAGCATCGATTTTCCGAAGTCGTGGCTGTCGGCCGGAATGCCCATGGCGCGCCGCATGACAGAGAAACGGCTGTCCGCCGCTACCACGAGGCGCGCGGTCAGGACCTGGCCATCAGCCAGGCACACCCGTGACCTTTCCGGCCCGGGTTCAAGGCTGCGCACCGGCTGGCCGCAGAGCATCACGAGGCCCTCCTGGCCGGCAACGGCGGCGAAGGCCGCCTTGCGGATCATCTGGTTGGACACGAGGAACCCGAGTTGCGGCCGATGGCCATCGCCGTGAGCCAGCCACATGCCGGATTCCCGGCTGCCGTTCATGACCAAGGCATCGCGCAGCACATGGATCTCGTGGCCCGGGATCCGGTCCCAGATGCCCAGTTCCCGCAGCAGGTGGACGCTGTGGTGGGTCAACGCGATCTCGCGGCCGTCAAACCCGGGCTCGGCCAGGCTGGCAGCCTCCTGCGCTTCGATGAGTGCCACCGCCAGGCCGGAGCCGGCCAGTGACCGGGCCAGGCACAGGCCAGCCGGCCCGGCGCCGACAATCGCGATGTCGACGTTCATGGAATGCATGCCGCCACGACCAGGGCTCAGTTGGAGTTGGCGTGCGCGAGCTTGCGCTGGGCTTCCAGTGCGCGCGGGAACAGCACCTTGTCTTCCTTGTACATGTGCTCACGCAGGTCCTGGTCGAAAAAGGCCAGTCGCTTGAGCATCTCCACCTGCAGGGACCCGGCATTGGCCGGCGCGGTGTAGCCGTTGGTGAGCTGGCGCAGCTTCTGCAGCGTTGCCAGGGTCGCCGCGTGCTCGTTTTCCATGCAGGCGATGGGGCCTCCCACCGCTTCACCACAGCGCGTCGGGGCCACGGCGCGGTTCGAGCCGAGGTCGCGCACCATCGAGAACAGCGACTCCTCCTCGTGGTGGATGTGACCCCAGAGCTCGCCGGCAATCCGCTTCATCTCCTCATCGAGCGCGACGAGATTCGGGTCGTCCAGGTGGGCTGAAGCAACGCCGGAAGTGAGGTTTACCAGCAGCGGAAGGTTTTCCCGCAGGTAGTCGTGGTGATCCTTCTGGATATGATCCACGAGGCCGGCCAGCGGCATCGCCTGGAACCTTTCGAGGTTGACTGCCGGTACCTCGTCGGAGATGTTCACGGCCTCCAGGATGTTCAGGAGCATGACCGGATTGAGGCCGTGGTTCCAGCACAACTCGCCCAGCATGATGTCCGGGTCGTCTCCCTCGTGGAAGATCCCGGTGGCCAGCAGGGCCTTGCGGACCCCGGCTGGTCCGTTGCTGAGTTCCGATACCTTGGTCCGGGACGACAGTGTCAACATGTGCTTCTCCTCAACGATCCTGGCGCTGGCTGTTGCAGCGCGCGTACGGGTTCATGCAGGCGGCCAGCTCTGCCAGGCCGTCCACGTCCAGCAATGTGATGAGCCGGCGGCTCGACCGGATCAGCCCCTTCTTCTGGAAGCGGGCCAGGATCCGGCTCAAGGTCTCCGGCGCCAGCCGGAGGTAGTTCGCGATGTCCTGGCGGGTCATCGCCAGTTCCAGGTCCGTGCTGCCATGGACCTTCTGGCGGGCCGCGACCATCACGAGGAAGGTGGCCAGCCGCTCATCGGCACTGAAGTCCCCGGCCAGGGCCGAGTTGCCGAGGATCTCGCGGCTGAACAGTCGCAGCATCTGCAACTGGAGATCCGGCATGCTGGCCGCGAGCGACGTGAGGGTCGGGTACGACAGGACGCAAATCCTGCTGTTGGACAGCGCCACGCAACTCGAGGGATGCCTGCCGGGGTAGATCGCATCCATGCCCAGGATCTCGCCGGCAAAATAGAACGAAATGACATGTTCGCGCCCCGTGCTGTCGACCATGTAGGTCTTGCACGAGCCGGACTGGATCGCGAAGATCGAGCGGAACGCATCGCCGGCCCGGAACAGGTGCTCATGGGCGGCCAGCGGCCGGCAACGCTGCACGCTGCGCTCGAACTGCTGGACCTCATCGGCCTGCAGCGTGCCCGGAAGGCATTGCGCCACCTGCAGGCAAGCCCGGCACTGGAGCTTGGCAGCAGCCTCGCCGTGGATTGCGTGGTCTGGGCCCTGCCTGGGATGTCCGGCCGGAGCCCGCACCGGTGGATGACTGACCAGAATCAATGCTCGCCATCTCCATTGCAGACGGTTTCCGGTTCGTCATTCCTTTTAAGCGCGACGCGCAAACCGGGGCTATAAGGGCTTGTCCGTAGCGGGTCGCGACGAATCCGTGGTCAGGCAATGCCCAGCAGGCGGTCGAGCACGTCATCCGCCGAATAGCTGGTCCGGCCCGGGCGCAGGAAGTTGCGGATCTGGCTGGTTTCATCGCCCGCGGTGACCAGCGAAGGCTCGACGCCGCCACCGTGCAGGACCTGGCCGTAGCCCGCGGCGGCCATCAATCCGTTGCAGACGCACTTGCGCCCGACCGTCTCGGCCTCCGTGCCGCCCTTGCGCTGGTAATCCTCGAGTGGCTCGCCCGAACAGCGATAGCCCACGCTGCCATCGGGCATCCGGTAGCACTGTCGCAGGACGCCGAGGTCGCAGACCCGCTCGCGGGCCGCGTAGATGGCCGGATCGGAAACCGTGCCATCGACGCCGACCACCTTGAACGGGAAGCCGGTCGGCGAGGCGCGGGGGTCGGTCACGACCTTGACGGTGCCCTCGCGTGCCGCCTGCACCACCGATTGCCGCAATTCCGGCGCCATGCCGGATTCATCGCAGAACGCAAAGGCCGTGCCCACCTGGATGCCGTGTGCGCCGACGGCCTCGGCCCGCTTGAGCCCGGTGGCGTCCCCGTAGGACCCCGCCATCCAGAACGGCAACCCGATGTGCCGGATCTGCTCGAGATCCGGCGCATCGCGCTTGCCGTAGACCGGTTCGTTGTTCTGGTCGAGGGTCAGGCCACCACGCGGCGGGGCATTGTGGCCGCCGGCGGCATGTCCCTCGACGATGAATCCATCGACCTGCCCGCTGCTCTTCCTTGCCAGGGTCATCGCCAGGGTCGACGACGAGACGATCGGCAGGAACCGTGGCCGCTTCAGGCTGGTGATCCCGGGCGCCAGGTACGGCGCCGGATCGAAGGTTGTATGGAACTCCTCGCCGGGCAGCGCGCCGACCACGTCGAGCTTGAGCTCGGCGGGCTCGCATCTCGAGAACCGGTCCAGGATGGCCGGGATGCCCCGCGGAATGCCGGCACCCATCAGCACGACATCCACGCCGGCCAGCATCGCGCCGAACAGCGACGCAAGGTTGGGCAACTGGATCTTCTCCATCAGGTTGACGCCCACGAGCCCGTCGTGGCCCTGCCTGGCGAGGAAGACCTCGCTGAAGTTCGCAACCACGAGCAGGTCGAGCAGAGCCGGTGGCATCTTCACCGATGGCACGGGCTTTGAGCGGAAACGCTTGCCGGGCGGCTTGCCGCCCTCGATGTAGTAGCGCTGCCAGACCCGGCGGGCCACCGCCGGGACCGGAAAGGCAGCAAAGGCCTTTCGCAAGTCGCCTCCGGGATCGCCGAGTTGCAGCCGGCGGGCCACCACCGCGTCGATGGCGGTGCCGGATACCACGCCGAGCTGGCCGCGCAGCGACACCGCCCGGGCCAGTCGCCATGAGGAGACGGCCACGCCCATGCCGCCCTGGATGATCCGTGGAAGTGTCGGGTTCATGCCGGCCTGCACGCTAACCGTCGCACCAGCCGCGGATCACACACGATAACTGCCGATTCCTCGCACCTGCCCTGGGCTGTTGGGCGGATAGCTCCGCCATTTATCGTGGTAGTAGCGCATGCGCTGGTCGCCAGCGGACCGGCGATTGAACGTGAGGTAGATGTTCCGCCTGGGCCGGTTGCTGGTATTCGGCGGCGAGCCATGGGGCACATAGGAGTCGAAGAACACGACATCGCCAGGCTCTGCCTCGATGACCTCGTAATCGGCCACCGGCTCGTAGGGGGGGTCGGCATCGGTCAGCGGCTGCCATTCGGGCCCCATGAGCTTCCGCTCGTAAGCACCGGTCGCGAGGAAGCTCAACGCCGCATTGTCGCGGCGGTTGGCATCGACCACGATGGCCATCGTGACGAAGAAATCGCCATAGGCATTCCACCCGGCGGCCTGGTCCTGGTGCAGCTTGTCGGACCGGCAGCCCGGCAGCTTGTAGTTGACCTTTTCCTTGAAGAGGACGGGTGCGTCACCGAGCAGGACGGTCAGCGCATCGAGCACCTTCGGCGCCAGCATGAGCTCCGTCAGCCCGGGATTGTGGTCGCCCAGGATGTGTTCGACCCGCACCAGGATGCCCTCGCCCGTGAGCGGGCTCTGCTCGTAATAGCGGGCCTCGGCCCCCTCGCGCGGTGGCGTTGATTGCAGTGCATCAAGCCAGTCGGACATCCGCCCGACTTCGGTTGGATTGAAGAATCCGGGGCGCACGCAATAGCCCCGTTCGCGGAAGCGGTCGACGTCCTGGTCGCTGATATCCATGCTGCCATTGTCCCCCGCACCGGCAGGTGCCGGTACATTCGCAAAACCACGTACAGGCGCAAAACCATGTGCAGGCAGGGCTGTGGTAGTACGTATGGCCGCCCCCGCCGCAGTGTTTCACACTGGAATCTGCCCATTTCGTGCCGTCGCACCCAACTGCCGGAGAATTCGCGTGAACGAGATCGTCGTGGTCAGCGTGGTGGCTCCCTTCTTCCTGTTCGTCATCTGCGTCGGCGGCAGCCTGCTGCTGGCGCAGCGCCGCAATGCCGAACTGGTCAAACGCTCCCCCGGAGTACTGCCCTACACCTGGGGCTTCTTCCTTGGCTACAGCGGAATCATCGGCGGGTTGTTCACGGCCGCGGCCGGCGGTGTGCTGGCCGTCGTGGGGCTCTACCAGCCGTGGTTCCTGATCGTGTTCGCCTATCTCGTGCTGATGGGGATCGCCAGCTACGGGGTGCTCACGCGCCGCCGGTGGGGATGGATGTTCCACATCCCGCTGTCGCTGAATCCTGCGCTTTGGGCGTTCAACTCCATCTATGCCGGGAACCGGTGGCGGGAAATCCGGCGCCAATAGCCGGCAGGCTGCTTCCCCGCTGACGACCGGTCCACTGACGACCGGTCCACTGGCGATCGGTCTACTGGCGATCGGGCAGCAGCCGTTCTACAGCTCAGCGACCTTCTGCAGCGGCACGGGCTCAGGCTCCGGATCATCCTTGAAGACCAGCCGCCACCGCTCCACGCCGTGCACGATGATGAGCACGATCAGCAGCCACGCGAGGCTCGTGTGGAGCTGCAGGAAGAACGAATGCACAGCCTGGTTGGCCTCGGCGAGGCCCGAGATCGGGATGAAGCCGAAGGCGATCACGTCGTCGCTGTCGAATGCGGCATTGCTGATCCCGAGCAGCACCTGGAGCACGATCAGCGGGTAGAAGACCCACTGCAGCACCATCGATGGCCGCTTCCACCAGTTGGGTGGCGTGTAGAGCCGGTACTTGTGGCGCCACCACCAGCGAAACAGCATGCCAACGAGGACCGTGATTCCCACGCCGGAGTGGGCCATCAGCAGCACCGTTTTCGTTGCCGGCTCGAAACCGTCCAGGCGCCAGCCGGACATCAGGTTGAAGCCGATGAATATGCCGACCGCCCAGTGCAGAACCCTGGCGATCGTGTACTGGGATCTCTTGTTCATAGTGGCCATGACCGTGCATTCCCGGCGATCCTGGATGAAGCATCACAGAATCGGGACAACGGGAAACTACGGGGATTCCGAGAGCCGGCCTGCGTCACGCCAGCACGGGATCAGCTTCGCTTGAACCAGTACCGGTTGATTGCAGCGCTGCCACCCATCATGAGCGGCATGCCGCGGGTGACCTTGGGGTCGAAGGCCGCTTCGCGGAGTTCCGGGGCAAGATACCCGGCGATCTGCTCCCGGCTGATCCGTCGCGGCCCGATGGGCCACTGGTCCCAGAAGCCCCGTCGGCCGAAGTGCAGCAGGATGTAGTCGCCGTCGCTGGCGAGCCACGACAGGATCTGCCGCTTGTAGGCTGGCCGCTGCTCGTCCGACAGCCCGTGCAGGCAACCGACGTCGAGGATGATGTCAAACGGCCCGGGATGGGCCGCGCGCGTTTCATCCGCCGTGACATCGGCCTGAGCCACCTTCACGTCGAGGCCGGCCTGTCGTACCCGCTCGCTGGCGATGCGCACCGCCTGCGGCATGTAGTCCAGCGCGGTTACCTGATACCCGTGGTTGGCCAGCCACATCGAGAACGTGCCGGCACCGCAGCCGAGGTCGAGCGCCCGGCCCGGGGCGGCTCTTGCCGCCACCGCCCTCGCCAGCAGCGCGGGCGGTTCCGGTTCATGCCACGGCAGGTCTTCGGCGCGCGTTGCCCCGGCGTAAAGGCGTTCCAGTACGCGGCGTGCCTGGTCGCTCATGCGGCAGATGGTACCCGGTGACGCCCCGGTCCCGGCATGTCAGGGGACGGTATGCAGCGAGGAGTAGTAGGCCGACACCGCCTTGATGTCCGAATCGGAAAGACCCGATGCCATGGGCTGCATGATGGGGTTCTTGCGCTCGCCGCTGCGGTAGGCCAGAAGCTGCACCTCGAGGTACTCGGCCTTCTGCCCGGCAAGGTTCGGATAGAGCGGGATGATGCCAATCCCATTGGCTCCATGGCAGGCAAGGCAGGTGGTGTTCGCGATGGCCTTGCCCGCTTCCACATCGGCACCGTAGCTCGCCTGGCTGGCGCCAACGAGCAACCCGAGGCCCGCCATCAATACTGCAAGTTTGGACACGGTCATACTCCCATCGCTCAATGTCTGTGGTTGCCGCTTCCCTGCGCCTGCGGCTGTGGTTTGTACAGGGCGGCCCACAGTGCCAGCATCGACACGGCGATGCCGATCCAGATTGCGCCCCAGAATTCGGCGCTTGGCAGGCCGGCCAGCTGCGCCATGGTGGCGCCGGCGAGGATCACCGCCAGCCCCATGTTCACGGTGTTCTGCCACGGATGGTGGTCGCTGCGCCTGGCCAGAAAGGCCAGCACGAAGATGACGACCGCGGCGATCACCAGCGGGCCCACGCCGCTCGTGATGGATTCGGGCGAAAAGATCGCCAGGTAGACCAGCACCAGGCCGATCACGAAGTTGATCAGGTTCGGAATCATGTCGTCTGCCCCTCGTTGCGATGGAGGATGTGCATGTAACGCCAGGTCACGGCCGGCACCCAGGCATAGCCAATGACGCTCACCAGGATCAGCACCTTCCAGCCCGTGGCGAGCCCGCTGTAGGTCCAGACAAGCCCCGTCAGGACCAGCTGCACGGCATAACACGCGTATGCCGCCTGCATGAGTTGCCGACTGGAACGCAGCATGGCCGCCGCGTACAAGCCGCCATAACAACCACCCGCGAGCACGAAGAACGCCAGCGCCACGGCTGTCATGATGATCTCGAGCGGCGTCATGCGGCTTCCAGTCCGGTCGGCCTCGCGGCCGCTGCGGCCTTGGCTGGCACCGGGCTCTTCCGGCCGATGGTGACGAGGTCATAGACCAGGATCAGGTAGCCCAGCGCGAAGATCACGCCGAAGGCCAGCCGGAACAACATCGCGTTGGTGAACCAGATGTTCTCGGATGCGTGCACGAATGCCTGCAGCGTGGACCCGCCCTGGGCCCGTTCGTAGAACGCCTGGGTGATGCCGGCGATCAACAGGCTGCCGACCATGCCGACCAGGCCTGTCCACAGGAATGTCATCGACCACTTCCATGCGCGGCTTTCCATCTGCTCGACCTGCCGGGTCTTCTGCAGCGCGATGTAGAAGATCGCGATGACGCCACAGGCATAGGCGCCCCAGAACGCGAAGTGGCCATGGGACACCGTCCACTGCGTGCCGTGCGAATAGAGGTTGATCTGCGGCAGCGTCATCATGAAGCCGAACATGCCAGCGCCGATGAAGTTGCCGAAGGCCTCGGCCAGCAGCCACAGCATGGCCGGCTTGTTGGTGGTCTTCATCTTGTGCGTGCCGGCGTCATACACCGCATGGACCACCATGCCGAGCAGCGGCAACGGTTCCATCGCGGAGAAGACGCCGCCGATCGTCAGCCAGTAGGCGGGCGTGCCGATCCAGAAGTAGTGGTGGCCAAGGCCGAGGATGCCCGTGCCGAGGACCAGCATGACCTCGATGTACAGCCAGGCCTCGACGATCTTCCGCGACGTGCCGAAGATGTCCATGAGCGCCCAGGCCATGATGCAGCCGATCAGCACTTCCCACGTGCCCTCGACCCACATGTGCACCAGCCACCACCACCAGTACTGGTCGACGGACATGTTGGTCGAATCGTCGAAGGCGTTCAGGTACAGCAGCGTCAGCGGGATGAGGTCCAGCATCAGCACCCACATGATGCCGGTCATCTTGCCGGCGCGGATTGCGGTGGCGGTGATGTTGTAGACGAACACCAGCACGACCAGCACGATGCCGATCGCGGCCCAGCGCGGGGCCTCCACGTACTTCCGGCCCTGGTTGATCAGCCACAGGCTGCTCTCGCTGGTCGGACCGTGCTGGACGAACAGGAAGATCGCCGCCACCGCCAGCACCGCCAGCAGGAAGACCCAGAACATGACCTTGGCGAGACCGATGCCCTCGACCTCGCGCCCCAGCTCCTGCGGCAGGTACCAGTAGACGGCCCCCATGAAGCCCATCAGGAGCCAGATGACCAAGGTGTCGATATGCAGGGTCTTCGAGACGCTGAAGTTCAACGCGCCGTAGAACGAGGACGGCTCGACGTAGAACAGCGCGGATACCAGTCCCGCGATGGTCATCACCCCGAACAGCAGCAGGGCAGCCGTCAGATAGTGCAGGGCAAGCTTCTGGGATCGATACATGGCTGACTCCTGGAACTATTGGCTACTGGGGCTCGGCCATGCCGAACTTGGCCGGGAAACCGTTGGTATCAATGCTGGACATCCACTTGAGGTAGGCCGCCATTGCCTCGCCATCCTCGCGGGTCAGGCCGAGGTTCGGCATCGTGCGCGTCCAGGTGGGGTATTTCTCCGGATTCATGAGGAAGCGGACGATCGCCTCTTCCTTGGTCTTGGCCCCGGTCATGGGCATGAAGATCCGCGTCCAGGCCGGGTCCAGCCAGGACTTGGTGAGATCCGGCCCGTAATAGGCCCCGTTGCCGAAGAAGGTGTGGCAATTCATGCAGTTGTGGGTCTGGATGACGAGCTTGCCGCGGTCCATGAGGCGAGTCGCCTCCTCCAGGGTATGGACCTTGCCAAACAGCGGCTCCTCAGGACCGATGACCGGTACCGCCTGGCTGCGGTTGTAGTCGTATTCGTAGCCGATCTTCTGGTTGATCACGTCGTAATTGGGAACCTGGCGCCCGCCGGCCCGGATGCTGTCCATGCTGTCGACGGTGAGGAAGACCAGGACCACGAGCATCGTGACGGTGGTGCTGATGGCGCCAGCGCGCCAGAAGTTCGGATCTTGGATATCCATGGAGCCAGCCTCCCGGGCATTTGCAGGTTCATGGAACCCGATGTCCCAATATAGAGGGCGGAGATCATTCCGGTAGATACGGTGAAATACGTATTCTACAGGTATCTTTAAATGTGGCCAGTTACCGCCGCCGGGTTCATGCCCGGCTTGTACGTTACGGCGACCTGGCCAATCTCCGCCCCATCCCCGCGGGAAGGATCCTCAATAACGCGTTGTCGCGCAAGAGGTAGTGGTGGGCCAACGCGGCCGCTGCATGCAGCCCGACGAGGTAGTAGCCCACCGTCCCGATGGTCTCGTGGATGTCCTCGAGCTGTCCGGCCAGCGCCTTGTCCGGCCCGATCAGCGCGGGCAGCTCCATCCCGAAGAACGGGATCACCTTGCCCTTGGCACTGAGCACCACCCAGCCGAGGAGCGGCATGCCGGCCATGAACAGGTACAGGGCTGCGTGCATCACGCCGGCAGCCCGTTGTTGCCAGACCCCGACCGCCGGCCTGATCGGCGGCGTCGGGCCCGAGAGCCGCAGCACGAGCCGCAGCCAGACCAGCAGGAAGACCGACAGGCCGAGCATGAAGTGCCATTGCTTCAGGGCTTCGCGGGGATCGCTGCCCTTGGGGTAGAACTCCCGCAGCTCGATCGCGGCATAGACGGCCACCAGCAACAAAAGCATCAGCCAGTGCATCGCGATCGACAGGGTTCCGTAGCGGTCGGTGGTGTTTCGCGGATTCATCCGGTTTGCCCCTCCTGGGCTCTGTCCTGATTCTCCGGTGGAACTGTAACGGGCGGCGGCTGACGTGAACCTGACGGTCGATGCCCAGCAGCGGGATTGCGGCAATCCACATCGGGCCGATGTCGGATACTGCCCTACACTGCGTCCGTGACCGCCACCACGCAATCGCCACCACGCCGGGCCCTCGATGCGAAGGACCGCTCCGCTGCGTGGGGATCCGTGACCCGTGGCATGCACTGGGGCCTCGTGCTGCTGATCGCGGTGGAAGTCCCACTGGGGTTCTGGATGGTGAACCTCCTCGATGCAAGTCTTGGCGCGGCGGCGGGCAATGCCTTGGTTGATTCATGGGTCGTGCGCACGGCCAGCGCCCACCACACCATCGGCTTCCTGATCCTCGCGCTGGCCCTGCTGCGCATCAACTGGCGCCTGAACCACCCGACGCCGGCCTTGCCGTCGGGCACCGCAACCCACGAGCGCTATCTTGCCCGGGCCACGCAGGGATTCCTGTATTTCCTGATGTTCTTCTACCCGCTGACGGGCTGGGCCATCCTGTCGACGGCCCCGGACGGGCCGACGATCCATTTCTTCACCTGGGAGATCCCGCGGCTGGTATCAACCCAGTCCGCCGGCACCGAGTTCGCCAGCAACCTGTTCACCACGCTGCACCAGCTGTGCTGGAAGGTCGGCGGCGCCTTGTTGCTGCTGCATGTCTGCGGTGCGCTGTGGCACCAGTTTGTCCGGCGCGACCAGCTGCTGGCGCGCATGTGGAAAGGCAATGACTGATGGATGACAGGAGGAGCCAGCCATGCCCATGGTGATCATCGTCGCGGTCTTCTCGATCACGGCCGCGCTGATCTTCTATTCGATCGCTGTCTGGTGGAACCGTGCCAGGCAACGGCTCGAGCCGCGCCACCTGGTGCTGTTCTACCTGGGACTCGTCTGCGACATTGCTGCGACGGCGATGATGTGGTCATCCGTCGAGAAGGTCACCTGGGACCTGCACACGATCAGCGGCTACACGGCCCTCGGGTTGATGTTCGTGATGACGATGGTCGGCACCTGGGGCCTGTCCCGGCACAACGAGCGGGTACTGGCCAATTTCCACCGCTTCAGCGTGCCGGTCTGGTTCATCTGGGTGATCTCCTGGCTGACCGGGGTCGTGCTGGGAGTCCAGAAGTTCTGAG
>CAZMVP010000047.1:0-9908 GCA_964569355.1 uncultured Chromatiaceae bacterium
GTGCCTGCATCGACAGGTCGTCGGAAAAGATCACGCCGCCAAAGCCCAGTTCGCCGCGCAGCACGGTCTTCAACCAGTACGGTGACAGGCTGGCGACATCGGGATCCACGGCCGGATAGCGCACATGGGCAATCATCACGCCATCGACGCCCTGCCGGATCATGCGCCCGTACGGCAGCAGGTCGTCGTACAGGCCGGCCCGGTCGCGCGGGTCGATGGGCAGGTCCCGATGGGAATCGGCGACGACATGGCCGTGCCCCGGAAAGTGCTTGGCAACCGCCACCATGCCGGCCTTGTGCATGCCGCGCACGTAGGCCGAGGCCAGCTCCGCGACGATGTCCGGATCGGCGTGGAACGCGCGATCACCGATGATCTCGCTCAAGCCATAGTCCAGGTCGACGACCGGCGCGAAGCTGAAATCGACGCCGGTATCCAGCACCTCGGCGGCCATCAGCCAGCCGCAGGCCTCAGCCAGCCGGCAACCCGTGCCGGCGTCCAGGTCGTATTGGTGCCCCAGCCAGCGCAGCGGTGGCAAGGCATAGAAGCCCTCCCGGAAACGTTGCACCCGCCCGCCCTCCTGGTCCACCGCGATCAGCAGGTGCGGGGTGCGCAGCCGGCGGATGTCCGCGACCAGCGCTGCAACCTGTTCGCGATCCCGGAAGTTCCGGCTGAACAGGATCACGGCGCCAACCAGCGGATCCTTCAGGCGCTCGCGTTCGGCTCCGGTCAGCGCGAGGCCCTCCAGGTCCACCATCAGGGGTCCGAGCGTCATGCGGTCACCAGGGGCTCATGCATTGATGTTCTCGGATCGATGTTTACGGAATGATGTTAACGATGGTGCCGGTTGCCACGGCATCGAACAGCCAGCACACGTCGGCGTTGCGCATCCTGATGCAGCCATGCGAGAACGGCACGCCCATCGGCTCGCTGTCCGGCGTGCCGTGAATGTAGATGAAACGCCGCATGGAATCGACATCGCCGAACCGGTTCACGCCGGGCTCGAGCCCGCGCAGCCACAGGATCCGGGACAGGATCCAGTCGCGCCCGGGCTGCCGGCGGCCGAGCTCCTCGCTGTAGATCTCGCCGGTGGGCCGCCGTGCGCGGAACACGGTGCCCGCCGGCAGGCCGGCGCCGATCTTCGCGCAGACCTCGTGCCGTCCGCGCGGCGTGCAGAGGCTCCCCTGCCGCTCGCCGGGGCCATGGCGCGAGGTCGAGACCGGGAACTCCCGCTCGACGACGTTGCCGGCCATGAGCACGGCCGCCTGCCGGGTCAGGCTCACGACCAGGGATCGCGCCATGCCGGACTCGTGCTTCACCGCGCCACCCGCTCGAACAGCGCCATCGACTCCACGTGGCTCGTGTGCGGGAACATGTCCATGATCCCGGCCTGTGCCAGGCGATAGCCGTGCCCGCGCACCAGCAGCGCGGCGTCACGCGCCAGCGTGCCCGGGTGGCAGGACACGTAGACGATCCGGCGGGCCTTGAGCCGGCCGAGTGCCGGCAGCAGCTCCAGCGCGCCGGTCCGTGGCGGGTCGAGCAGCACGAGGTCGAAATGCTCGCGGGTCCAGGCACCCTCCGCGCCGGCGCCGCCGAGGTCCGCCTCGACGAACCGGGCATTGGTGAGGCCATTGGCTGCCGCATTGGCCCGGCCCCGGCTGACGGCCACCGCCGAGCCTTCCACGCCGACCACTTCCGCGGCACGCCGGGCCAGCGGCAACGTGAAGTTGCCGATCCCGCAGTACAGGTCCAGCACCCGGTCCGTCGGCGCCGGCGCCAGCAGCGCGACCGCCTGGTCGATCATCCGGCCGTTGATGCCACCGTGGATCTGGATGAAGTCGGTTGGTCCGAACGACAGTTCGAGGTCGAAGGCCGGCAACCGGTAATGGAGGTCTTCCATGTCGGGTTGCACACCGGGTTCCAGGCCACGCTCCAGGCCGGTTTCCATGGCCAGCAGTTCCACCGTGGATTCATTGCCCGGCTGCAGGTACACCCGCACGCGATGGCGGGCGGCGAACTCCGAAAACAGTGCCCGATCGTTCCGCGTCGGCGGGTCGAGCACGCGGAACACGAGCGCGACGGCATTGTCGGCTGCCGTGACTTCCACCTGCGGCAGGCGGGCGCGCAGCGACAGCTCACCGATGAGGCCGGACAGCGGTTCGATGAGCCGGCTGAGCGATGGCAGCAACGTGCTGCAATCCTGCATGTCGGCCACCCACGGCTTGCCGGCCTCGCGGAAACCGACCAGTACGCGCCCCTTCTTCTCGACATGCCGCACCGCCAGCCGCGCCTTGCGCCGATACCCCCACACGGCATCCCGGATCGGCGGCAGCACCGTGGCCGGCGCCAGGTCGGCCAGCCGCGCCAGGTTGTCCAGCAGCGTCGCCTGCTTGAGGGCCACCTGGGCATCGGGCGACAGGTGTTGCAGCGCGCAACCCCCGCACACGCCGAAGTACGGGCAGGCCGGCACCACGCGATCCGGCGAGGCCCGGCGGACGTCGACAAGTTCGCCTTCGTCGTAGTTGCGGCGCCGGCGCAACCGGCGGAAACCGATCTCCTCGCCGGCCAGCGCGCCCGGCACCAGCACGCGCTTGCCGGCTGGCCGCACCACGCCGCGCCCTTCCAGCGTCAGCGCCGTGACCTCGGCAACCTCGAGCGGACCGACCTGCGCCACGACAGCGGTCAGTCGCGACCCGTCGGCGGGCTTGCAGGACCCGGATCGGCATCGTCTTTGGCGCCGGCCCGCTTTTCCCAGGCGTCGGCGAAGGCCCGCCAGTGGCTGGCCGGCGAGGCATCCAGGAGGCGCCGGACCCGCGCCAGCTCCACTGCCAGTTGCTCGCGATCGAGGTGCCCGCGCATGAACTGGAAACGCAGCCAGATCAGGTAGGTGTTCATGACATCGGTTTCGCAATAATCGCGGATTGCCTCGATGCCACCTTGAAGCCAGGTACCCCAGACCTGGTCGCCGCTGAAACCGAGCTTGCCCGGGAAGCCCAGCAGCGTCGCGATGTCCGCGAGACTGGCGCGCGATCGTCCCTGCCAGGCCGACAGCACATCCATCAGGTCGGTATGCCGCCAGTGGAAGCGGCTCAGGTAGTTGTTGAAGCGGAAGCTGTTCTCGTTGTCGCCCTGCTCCCAGTAACGTGCCGCCTGGACACCGTGGAACAGCGCCCGGTAGTGCAGCACCGGCAGGTCGAAGCCGCTGCCGTTCCACGACACGAGATCCGGGGTGTGCCGCTCGATCGCGTCGAAGAACGCTGCCACGAGGTCGCGCTCCGGACTGTCCGGCTCACCAAGGCTCATGACCTTCAGTCCGTCGCGATGCCGCCAGACCACCGAGATGGCGACGACCCGATGCTGATGGAGCGGCAGGAAATCCGATCCTGTCTCCTGCAGGCGATGGAAGCCCATGGCCTTGCCCACTTCCTCGTCGGGCAGGCCATCGAGGTTGTAGAGTCGCCGCCCAAGATCCACGTCCGGGATGGTCTCGATGTCGAATACCAGGGTACGCATGTCCCTCACGTGGCCTTCATCAACACGGCGACCGCAACGATGAGCCCGGCCTCGTCCGACAGGCTCAAGTGCCCCGGGCCTGCGCCGAGTTTTCGGCAGACTTCCGCGCCGCGCGCGGAAAAGATGATCTCCGGCCGGCCCCGCGGATCATTGGCCACGCCGGAATCCCGGAGCCACATGCCATGGGCAAAGCCGGTGCCGAGCGCCTTGACGATGGCCTCCTTGGCGGCAAAGCGCATGCCGAGGAACCGTACCGCATGCCGCGTCCGGCCGAAATCGGCGAGTTCCTCCGGCATCAGCAGCCGGCGCACGAAGTGCTCGCCGAAGCGGGCGTAGGCCGCCTCGATGCGCTCGACCTTCAGGATATCCGTGCCGATGCCGAAGATCACGACAGCCGGGCCTCGCGCATCAGGCGCTTCATGTCCGCGACGGCCGTGGCGAGGCCCGAGAACAGCGCCCGTGCCACGATGGCATGGCCGATGTTCAGTTCGACGATCTCCGGCAAGGCGGCGATCGGCCCGACGTTGTGGTAGTTCAGGCCGTGCCCCGCATGGACCTCGAGCCCGGCGGCGGCGGCCATCCGCGCCGCTTCCGCGATCCGGAACAGTTCCTCGGCGCGCTGCTCGCCGGTCGGCGCATCGGCGTAACGCCCGGTATGCAGCTCGACGACCGGCACGCCGATCCGCGCCGATGCCTCGATCTGCGCCTCGTCGGGATCGATGAACAAGGCGCCACGGATCCCGCAGTCGGCGAACCGGCGGCAGGCGCCGGCAATCGCGTCGAAGTGCCGCACGACATCGAGTCCGCCTTCCGTCGTCAGCTCCTCCCGCCGCTCGGGCACGAGGCAGCAGTCCGCCGGCCGGATCTTCAGGGCAATCGCGATGACATCCGGCGTGGCCGCCAGCTCCAGGTTCATGCGCGTCTGCAGGCGGTCCTTCAGGATCGGCAGGTCCGCATCCTGGATGTGCCGGCGATCCTCACGCAGGTGCACCGTGATGCTGTCCGCGCCGGCCTGTTCGGCCAGCAACGCCGCCTGTACCGGATCCGGGAATCGGGTGCCACGCGCCTGGCGCAACGTGGCGATGTGGTCCACGTTGACGCCGAGCAGCTGCTGGGAAATCCTGGATGCCATCGTCATTGCCACCGTCCGCTAACGCAACATCGCCGCCAGCACCTGGCGGGTCTTCAGGGTCCGGCCTTCGAGGTGATGCGCCACGACAGCCCGCAGCAGGCGCTTGGCCGCCAGCAGGATGTCCGGCGATCCCAGGTCACCGCGGCTGATCGCCAGCAATTCGGTCCCCGACAGGGTCAGCGCGGCGCCAGGCGCATCGGCCAGCACCGGCCCGTGCTCCAGCCGGTACTCGTAGTGCCGCGCTGGGTCCACCGGCACGTCGTTCAGTACATCATGGTCGAGGTTGAGGCCATAGCCGGCCTCGGCCAGCAATTGCAGCTCGAAGCGCCGCAGCGTCGGCTCGGGATCACCGCCGGCCCGCAGTCCGGCCAGCGCATGGGAATAGGCAACGAAGAGCCCCGGATGCGGATCACCGCGCCGCACGAAGCTCATGACGAGTTCATTCAGGTAGAACGCCGCCATCAATCCAAGGCCGCCGAGCGGTGGCACGAAGCTCGCCGACTCCGCGCTGCGCAACGTGTGGAGCGGCCCCCGCCCCACCCAGGACAGGCGCACCGGCAGGAACGGCTGGAGCACGCTCCGCCAGGGCGACTTCGGCCGCCGTGCGCCGCGCGCCACGAGGCCCACGCGACCGTGGGTGGCCGACAGCACCTCGAGGATCCGGCTCGTCTCCTGGTAGGGTCGCGCATGGAGGACGAAGGCCTCCTCGAGTGCCGCCCCCGGTCCGCTGCCGCTCATGATCCCGACTCGAAACCGAATTGCTGCAGGGTCCGGGCGCTGTCCGCCCAGTTCGTCTTCACCTTGACGCGGGTCTCGAGGTGGAAGCGCAGGTTGAAGATCCGCTCCAGTTCCAGGCGCGCGGCCGTGCCCACTTCCTTGATCGTCGCCCCGCCCTTGCCGACCACGATCCCCTTGTGCGATTCCCGGTCGGCCCAGATCACGGCATCGACCAGCGCCACGCCGGGGCTCTGCTCCAGCGCGAGTATCTCCACCGCGAGGCCGTAGGGCACCTCCTGGCGCAGTGCCATCAGCAACTTCTCGCGGATCACCTCGGCGATCCGGAACTCCATGCCCCGGTCGGTGGACACATCGGGCGGATACAGCGGCTGGCCCTCGGGCAGCAGGCCGGCGACCACCTCGAGCAGCCGGTCGAGGTTGTCGGCCGTGGTCGCGGATACCGGGACGATCGCATGGAACGCGGCGCGTTCGGCGCAGGCAGCCAGCCATGGCAGCAATGCGGACTTCGGTTTAACGGTGTCCACCTTGTTCACCACCAGCACCACCGGGATGCCGGCGGCCACGACATGCTCGAGCACGTAGGTATCGGCGGCCTTGAAGACGCCCGCCTCGACGACGAACACGGCAACATCGGCGCCGGCAAGCGCGCCCTCCACCGCCCGGTTCATCGCGCGATTGAGCTGGTTGCGCACGCGGACATGCAGCCCGGGCGTGTCGACGAACAGGAACTGCGCATCGGGTCGCGACAGCACGCCCACGATCGCGTGTCGCGTGGTCTGCGGCCGCGGCGTCACGATGCTGATCTTGCGGCCGACCAGTGCGTTGACCAGCGTGGACTTGCCGACATTGGGCCGGCCGACCACGGCCACGAAACCGGTGCGGAAGGTCTCAGCCACGGCAGCTGGATCCACCTGTGCCGGCATCGGCACCGGTGCCGAGGGCCTCGAGGGCCCGGGCCGCGGCCTCCTGCTCGGCGGCACGGCGGCTGTCGCCGGAACCACGGAATTCCAGCCCCGGCGCGGCCAGTCGGCAACTGACGTCGAAGTGCCGGGCATGCGCGGCCCCGCGGACCTGCTCCACATGGTAGGTGGGCAGTACCTGGCCACGACCCTGCAGCAACTCCTGCAGGCGCGTCTTCGGATCACGCAGGTCATCCCCCGGCCCGAGGCCGGAGAGCCTGTCGTGCAGGAGCTTGCGGACGACCGAGCGTGCCGGCGCCCAGCCGCCATCCAGGTACACGGCTCCCAGCACGGCCTCCAGCGCATTGGCCAGGATCGACCCACGCTGGTGCCCGCCGGTGCGCAGTTCGCCCGTGCCGAGGTGCAACAGTTCGCCGAGTTCCAGCTCGCGCGAGAGTTCCGCCAGCGTCTCGCGCCGCACCAGCCGGGCCCGGAAGCGGCTCAATTCACCCTCTGCCGCGCCGGGGTGCGCCTCGTGCAGGGCCTCGGCGGCGGCCAGGCCCAGCACGGCGTCGCCGAGGAACTCGAGGCGCTCGTTGTTGGGCTCGCCGGCACTGCGATGGGTCAGCGCGATGTCGAGCAGCCGCTCATCCCCGAACTGGTAGCCGAGGGACCGGCTGGCCCACTCGGCCGGCCGGATCACTGCTTGATCTCTACCGAATTGTCGAACGAGGCCACCAGCGACAGGTTGCCAATGTAGGGCACGGAATCGTCATAGCTGATGGCAACCGTGTAGCCGGTCTCGGTCTTGGTGATCGTGAAGTCCTGCACCTTCGGATAGTTGACGGCATCGATGTCGAGCTGCTTGCCGATGTCGGATCGCAGGTGCGACGGCGACGGGTTGTTGCCGTCATTCTGGGTCTTCAGCTCCTCCAGCATCTGGCGGATCTGCATCTGCGTCATGTAAACGGGAATCAGCCGGATGACCCCGTAACCGACCATCGCCACGAGCGCCGCCAGCACCACGAATCCGATCGCCGTAATTCCTGACTGCTTCTGCCGCATGCTCCACCTCATCGTTGAACAGTACCCATCATTCGATCGCCTGGCCGATGCGCCCCCATTTCGGCATCTCCGGGATGCTCCAGTTCATCCAGATCCGTTCGGCCTTCCCGACCAGGTTCTCCTCCGGCACCATGCCGACGCCGTCGTAACGGCTGTCCCGGCTGTTGTCGCGGTTGTCCCCCATGAAGAAATAGTGGCCGGCCGGCACGATGAAGGTGCCCTCCAGGCTGGGCCGGCCCGCCATGAGCAGCACGTCATGCCCGTGGCTGCCCAGCTGTTCCCTGGCCAGCACGGATGCCGGCTGCTCGCCCATGTACGGCCCGAGCGGGGTGATCGGCACCGGCTTGCCATTGACGAAGATCTGGCTGTGCACGTAGGTGATTTCATCGCCCGGCAGGCCGACCAGCCGCTTGATGTAGTTGATCGACGGATCCGATGGCAGGCGGAAGACCACCACATCGCCGCGCTCCGGGGACCCCATGTCGAGGATCTCGGTGTTCAGTACCGGCAGACGAAGCCCGTAGGTGTACTTGTTGACGAAGATGAAATCCCCGACCAGCAGCGTGGGCATCATGGATGCCGACGGTATCCTGAACGGCTCGAACAGGAACGACCGGATGAGCAGCACGATCAGCAGGATCGGGAAAAACGACCGGGCGTACTCGACGATGACGGGCCATGCACCGGGCTTGTGCGCCGCGTCCGTCGCCACCGCCGCCGTACCGTCTGCCGCCAGTCGGCGGGATCGCAGCCATGCCGCGTCCACGGCCCAGATCAGGCCGGTCAGGGCCGTGGCCAGGACCAGGAACAACGCGAAATCCACCGCTTGGTACCGTGCTTGAAAAAAAACCCGGCTAGGGTATCACGGCACTCAAGGGGCCGGCTGTGATCCATCCACCGTGTCATGGCCCCGGAACAGTGCCAGCACAGCCGCGCGATCGAGACGCGCCACGCTGATCTCCGTTTCGCCATGGCAGAGCACCGGAACCCTGTCGCCGTAAGCCCGTGCCCAGGCTTCGCTGGTGTCGACGTCGCGCACTTCAAGCGTGGCATGGCCACGACAGAGCGGCAGCAGTTCCTCCAGCATCAGTTCGCAAAGGTGGCATCCCCGTCGACTGTAGACCACGAGCCCGAGCACGGGATCAGGGCGCTCCGGTCCGCGCAGCCGACTCCGCACCGGGCGGTGGCCGCACCGAGCGGGCCATGGCCTCCACCGTCCGGGCCGGCACCTCGCCCATCGCGGTGATGAGATGGTCCGCCGCCATCGTGGTGTAGGCGTTCGCGGCCCCGATCCGGGAACTGCCCTCCGACCGTTCGACGGCCTTCACGCCCGCCTCCACGAACACCGACACGCTGGCCACTCCGTCGGAAAAAACCAGCTGTCGTATGGGCTCCACTGCCTCGGCATCGCCCGCCGTCGCCTCGTCCGTCGCAGTCGCCTTGCCCCCCGCAGTCACGGGGGACCGGCGTTGCGCCCGGACGGTGCGCAACGTGAAGCCGGGTGGTGGATCGTCGACCGTCCATCCCGCCGCCGATGATCCTGCCGGCTGGGTGCCTGGCATCGTCGCCGAGCGATGCCAGGTGTAGTCGTCGGTGGCCCGGGTCGCCTGCACGGCCGATGCGGGAATGCTGGATGGCAGGCTGATGTCGGAGAAGAGCAGTTGCTCGACCACCGATCCATCATCTGCGGTCACCTGGATCTTCAGCGGCATGGCCGTGGCGTGATCGAGCCACAGCCGGTAGCCATAGCGGAAATTGTCGGCGGGCCGCATCGTGATCACGTTCGTCGCGCGCCCCAAAAGCTTGCCGCCGGTGGCGATGGCCAGTCGGTAATAGCGGTCGTCGACGGACAGCTTGCCGCCGAACTGGCGCTGCAACGGGCTTGCCTTGCGCCCCTCGCCGTCGCGGTCCTCCACGAGCACGAGATGCTGGTCCGGCAGGATGCAGGTGACGACATCGCCATGGCGGATGATTTCCCGGCCGACGCCATCGAGCGCCGTGATCCGTTCGGTCGGCACACCGTCCTCGACACGATGGACGATGCGCATGACGGCGGGCTCCTGCCCCTCGAGCTGGACCAGCGTGCCTTGATAATTCAGGTATTCGAGGGCGTGTGCCATGCGGCCCAGCCAGTCACGCGGGCTGTCATCCGGCGTGGCCGGTGCCGCCAGCGAGGCGCACATCGCAAGCGACAGCAGCCATGCAACCTGGCCGATCGCCAGATGGCGGCGGGCTAGCCGCGGCATGGTGCCATCTTCATCGTGCCATCTTCGTCGTGCCATCTTCGTCGTGCCAGCGTTCATCGTGCCAGGTGGTCGGCCAAGTGATCGGCCGGAGCCACATCGACGGCATACGTGCGCCGGGTGACGATGTGCGAGTCCGTGAGCTTCGCGGCCAGCATGCCCGAGAACTCGCCGTGGTAAACAAGGTAGCTCGCGATGCGTTGCGGAGAAATCGAGGCGCGATCGCTGGCCGCGATCAACTCGGCCGGAGATCGCAGGGCGGCTGGCGGCGCTGATGCGATTGCTGCCAGCCCTGGCCCCGCCTGCGAAATGGCCCCATCA
>CAZMVP010000047.1:10008-11962 GCA_964569355.1 uncultured Chromatiaceae bacterium
GCCACGACCTGGGCCATCAGCAGCTCGATCTCCTCGACCGGCAGCTCGTCATCCAGCAGGGCGGACAGCTGCTCGCTCACGGGACAGGCAGGAACCCCCGCCGGCTTGTCGTCGGTCGTCATGATCGCGTGGCCTCCATCAGGGGCTGGATGGCGTTGTCGACGGCCTCCCGTGCCCGGAAGATCCGGGACCGGACGGTGCCCACCGGACAATCCATCGCCGCGGCGATTTCCTCGTAGCTCATGCCTTCGATCTCGCGCAGCAGGATGGCGGTCCGCAGTTCCTCGGGCAGGCCGGCAATGCTCCGCTCGACGATCTGGCGAAGCTGCTCCTGCATCGCGATGCCCTCGGGCGTTTCGTCGTCCCGGAGCCGCAGGTTGCGTTCCGACAACTCCGGGTTCTGCGCATCCAGTTCGAACTCGACCGGCTTCCGCTGCAGCGTGGCCAGGTAGTTCTTCGACGTGTTGATCGCGATTCGGTACAGCCAGGTGTAGAAAGCGCTGTCGCCGCGGAAGCCCGGCAGGGCCCGGTAGGCCTTGACGAAGGCTTCCTGGCTGACATCCAGCGCTTCCGTCGGATCACGCACGTACCGCATCACAAGGTTCACGATTTTCTGTTGGTACTTCAGGACCAGCAGGTCGAACGCGTGCCGGTCACCCCGCTTCGCGCGTTCCACCAATTGCTGGTCGCCGTTGTTCCCTGGCATGCCTCACAGCCCTGTCCCGGACCACGCATGCGGGAAACTTACAGCCGGGTAGACATGGCCACCCGCGCAAAGTTCACGCCAGCGCGAACCGTGTTCGCAGTTTTTCCGGTGGATACCCCGTGTCCCGGCCCGCGCGCGACGCCAACGGCATGTTGCCCCTAACGCGGCGCAGCGGCTTCCGCCATTCTACGGTAAAGGGTTGCGTGTCGTGGATCCGCCGACAAGGCGCAACCGCACGATGAGCCGGCGCCAAGTCACCGGATCACACTGGTCGCGGAACAGGATCAGCCGGAACCGGCACCCATCCGCATCCACCAATTCGAGTCCGATGGCCAGGCCCGGTGACATGCCGCCAGGCAGGATCCAGTGGCGATCCGGCGTGACGGGCAGGTCCGGGCACCCGGCATCGCCGATGGCCAGCAGGAATTCACCGGCCGGGGTGATCGCGAGCGCTGTCACCGCACGGGATCCGCCAGGCCGGAAGCCGGCATCCGCGTGCAGCAGGATGCCTCCCGCGATGACCACCACGAGCCCGGCCAGCACCACCGTTGCCGCCCATGGCAGCCCGCTCAAGCCGATCGCCACCCACGCCAGCGCGCCCGTGGCGGCCAGCAGCCCCGGCATGCGCCGGGACCGGATCCGGTCAAGGACGAGCGCGCGCGAGAAGCCGCTTAATGATGGCATTGACGGCCTCATCCTCGGCCCGGAGGCGGCCGGCGAGCAAGTCGACTATCTCGGGATCCTGCGCCGAAAGGAGCAGTTCGAAGGCAGCGCGCTCAGCCGGCGTGGCGCCGGCATGCTCCTCGTCCAGATAGCGCAGCAGCAGGACGTCCAATTCCCGCATGCCGCGCCGGCACCGCCATCGCAGGCGCGCCAGGTCCTCGCGGTCCCGGCGGCTGCCGTCCTCCACTAAACGCGACGCTCGGCCAGGAGGCGCTTGGTCGCCGCAATCGCCTTGGCGGGATTCAGGTCCTTCGGGCAGGCGTTCGTGCAATTCATGATCGTATGGCAGCGATACAGGCGGAATGGATCTTCGAGGTCGTCGAGCCGCGAGCCGGTGGCCTCGTCGCGCGTGTCGACGAGCCAGCGGTAGGCGGCCAGCAGCGCCGCCGGGCCAAGGTAGCGGTCGCTGTTCCACCAATAGCTGGGGCAACTCGTCGAGCAGCAGGCACACAGGATGCAGGCCGACGGGCCATTGATCAGCTCCTGGTCCTCCTTGGTCTGCAACCGCTCGCGGTCGGGCGGGGC
>CAZMVP010000048.1:0-3266 GCA_964569355.1 uncultured Chromatiaceae bacterium
GCCGCCCTGTCCCTGCTGGCAACGTCCGCGAACGCGGCGTTGCTCAGCCGGCTCGGCGGCCAGGCGTACTACGACGACGTGCTCGACATCACCTGGACGGCGGACGCCAACCTCGCGGCCACGCAGACTTTCGGCGTGGCCGGTATCAGCAGTGTTCCCGCCACCGTGGGGCAGATGTCGTGGGACACCGCGCAGGCGTGGGTGGCGGCGATGAACTCCGCCGGTTACCTCGGTGTCAGCACCTGGCGGCTGCCGCACATGGTGGACATCGACAACGATGGCTGCCTGAACAACCTGTCGTGGGTGGGAACCGACTGCGGCTACAACGTGGTGAGCACGGGGCCGAACGCCTCGGAGATGGCGAACCTGTTCTACCAGACGCTGGGCAACCTCCCGTTCTTCGACACGAGCGGCGCGCCGCAACTGCCGGTGCTCGGGATCCAGCACACCGGGCCCTTTGCCAACCTCGGCAACACCCTGTACTGGTATGACCTGGAAACCGTGAGCAACGCGCCACAGCCCGACCTGGCCACGCCTGACAACGCCTGGTACTTCGGCATGCCTTCCGGCGGGCAACGGCCCACCGGCAAGGTGACCATCACGCCGATGACGGCCTGGGCGGTGATGGACGGCGACATCGGCGCCGTGGTGCCGGTACCGGCGGCGGCGTGGACGCTGGGTTCGGCGCTGGGGCTGCTGGGCTGGCTCAGGCGACGGGGCGGCGCACGGGTCGCGGCCTAATCGAAGACATAGGTCAGCGGCTCCTGGCGCTCGAAGCCGGGATCGTCCCTGCTGCGGCAGGTGGCGGCCACGCAGCGATCGAAGTCGGTGAGCACCGTGATCACGCGACGGCCATTCACGTGGTCGTCGCGGATCACGGCCAACGGCGACATCGCGACCGGCTTGTCGTCCGCCACGGCCGATGCGTCATAGATCGCGCCATCCGCCGTGGCCCCGACGCGGGCGCGCGCAATGCGGCCCGTCGTGAGGTCGAGCAGGGCTGGGCCCTGTTCGATCTCGGTTGTTTCCACCGCATTGCCGTAATTGACCCAGCCGTGGCTCAGGAACAGGAAGGCCGGCGCGTTGCCGGCGTCCGAACCGTCGGATCCCTGCGTGATCGCCCACCCGCCGGGTCGCCACCACGGCAGCGGCATGCCAGCGAGCCACTCGGGCGAGGGATCGATCCGGTCCTGGAACTGCGGCCAGATCGCAATCGGCTGTTTGCCGGTGCGGATGTTGAACAGGTAGTCCCGCATGCAGCGGATGACCGAGTAGATCCCGACGCGCAGCACCGAACAGGACGGACCAATTTCCAGCATCCCGGAAGCCGGCGGCTCGGGGAGCTTCCAGCGGACGGCACTCTTTGTCGATTGGTCGACCGATTCGAGGATCACGCCACCAATATAGCCACCGGGCGGGTCGTCATCCCGCGGCGGGATCGGCGTGGGCATTTCGGTGCGAAGCTGCCATTGGAACCGGTCACCGAAGCGGAGCAATCCGACGCCGTGGATCTCCAGGATCGGCACCGGCTGGCCCACGATACGATCGACCCTGGCGTGCGTGGTTGACGCATCTGCCGCGCGGCCGGCATCCGGGCCACCGAATGCCAACAGGATCCACGCGGTCCACCACGCACCGCGCCAGCGTGCGGGATGGCGCCGCACGGGGACCCGCCCGGGCAGGGTCACGAATGGATGTACTGCGTCAGATGCTCGATGACCTGCTGCTGCTCGGAAATCATCACCTTCACGACATCGCCGATCGAGATCACGCCGACCACCTTCTTGTGATCCAGCACGGGCAGGTGCCGCACCCGCCGCTCGGTCATCAGCGTCATGCAATCCTCGACCGTCTGGTCGAGGCTGACGCAGGTGACCTTGTGGGTCATGATGTCGCGGACCGGCGTTTCCTTCGACGACTTGCCGAGCAGGACGACCTGCCGTGCATAATCCCGCTCGGAAAAGACGCCGCTCAACCGGTCACCCTCGATGACCACGAGCGAGCCGATGTCGTGCTCGGCCATGAGCCGCAGCGCGTCGAAGACCGTGGCGTCGGGTCCGATTCCCACCAGCCCGGCCGGCTTGCTGCCGAGCATCTGCTGCACCGTCTTCATGATTTTCTGCATGAGGCCCCTCTCCTTCGTGCGTTCGGCGCGCCGGAACCCCCCGTCCCGGCACCTGCACCGGCACTTTTTGGCACGATAGCATGGTCGCAAGCATGAAGGAGATCAGGAATGTCAAGGCAGCCCTCCCCGCGCACCCGCCGCAGGACGCAGGATCCCGACAACATCCTGCCCCTGCGCAACGACATCCGCCTGTTGGGCGACCTGCTGGGCGATACCCTCAAGCGACTGGGCGGCCGACAACTGTTCGCCACGGAAGAGCGGGTGAGGGCGCTCTGCAAGCAGCTGCGCGACCGGCAACACCGGTCCCTGCCGGTCACGGCCCTGGAACGGCAACTGAAGACGCTGCTGCATGGCCTGTCCACCGATGACGCGATCGGCGTAATCCGCGCCTTCTCCGTCTACTTCCAGCTCGCCAACATCGCCGAGCAGTACCACCGGATCCGCCGCAAGCGGCATTACGAACTCCACACGCCAGACCACCCGCAGAACGGCTCCATCGCCGCGACGCTGCGCCAGATCAGGGCGTCCACGCCGGACAGTGGCACGGCGGCGTTCCGCCGGCGCCTGCAGTCCGTGGTGGACCGCATGGACCTCGTCCCGGTGATCACGGCCCATCCGACCGAGGCCGCGCGGCGCACGTTGCTGGAGAAGCACCGGCGCGTGGCGGGCCTGCTGGCGGCACGCGACGCCCCCGGCCTGCCGGGTCGCCGACGTGAAGCCCTTTCGCGCGAGCTCGCGGCCGAGGTCGAGGCCATCTGGCTGACGGACGAAGCGCGGCACAGCAACCTGCGTGTCCGCGATGAAGTCAGCAACGCGCTCTACTACTTCGACGCGACACTCTTCGACGCGGTTCCCGACCTGCTCGACGAGCTGGACCGGCAGCTGGGGCTCACCTTCCCCGGCGTCCGCCTGCGCGATGACGGCCGGCTTCCGCTGCGCTTTGGCAGCTGGGTCGGCGGCGACCGGGATGGCAATCCCAATGTGACCGCGGCGGTCACGTGGGAGACGCTGTGCCGGCACCAGCGCCTGGTGTTGCGCAAATACCTGGCCGCGGTCGCTGGCCTCTCGCGGCGCATGAGCCAGTCCGAACGCTTCATCCCGCCGGGCCGGGCATTGCTCGCGTCGATTGCCCGCGACCGGA
>CAZMVP010000048.1:3366-11953 GCA_964569355.1 uncultured Chromatiaceae bacterium
CTCGACCTGCGCCAGCACAGTGCGCGACATGTCGCCGCGCTGGCGGAGATCACGCGCGGGCTCGGCGTGCGACCTGATTACGCCGGGATGGATGAAGCCGCGCGGATCGCATGGCTGGTCTCCGAGCTTTCCAACCCGCGGCCGCTGGTGGCGACCGATGCCATCTTCAGCCCGGATACGGCCGAGACGTTGAACATGTTTCGCGTGGCGCGCCGGGCCATGGACCAGGTAAGCCCGCAGGGCATCGGTACCTTCGTGATCAGCATGGCGCGTGCCGCGAGCGATGTGCTGGCGGTGCTGGTGCTCGCCCGGCAGGCCGGCCTCGAGGCCCAGCACGTGCGCGTGGCGCCGTTGTTCGAGACCGTCGATGACCTCCGCAACGCACCCGATGTGCTCGGCCAGTTGCTCGACGATCCCGTGTACCGCGCGATCGTGGCCACGCAGGGCAACCTGCAGGAAATCATGATCGGCTACTCCGACAGCAGCAAGGATGGCGGCATCCTGACCTCGGGCTGGGAGCTCTACCAGGCCCAGCAACGCTTGTGGGAAGTTGCGCGGGCGCACGGCATCGAGCTCGAGCTGTTCCATGGCCGCGGCGGCAGCGTCGGCCGCGGCGGCGGGCCAAGCCACGAGGCCATTCGCGCCCAGCCGGCCGGCACGGTTGCCGGCCGGATCAAGATCACCGAACAGGGTGAAGTGGTCTCGTCGAAGTACGGCCTGCCCGAGATCGCGATGCGGAGCCTGGAGCTGGCGACGGCCGCCGTCATTGCGGTCAGCCTGCCGCCGCTACCGGCCGCCGGCGTCGAGCGCCGCCGACCGGGCAATGCGGGCGACCGGTCAGCCACCTGGATGGCCGCCATGGCGGAACTGTCCGGCACGTCGCTGGCGGCCTACCGGCAGGTCGTGCGCGACACCGAGGGCTTCCTCGAGTACTTCTCGCAGGCAACGCCGGTGGAGGAGTTCGGGCGTCTGCGCATCGCCTCGCGGCCGGCGCGGCGCAAGCGGGGATCGAAGTCCCTCGATGACCTGCGGGCCATTCCCTGGGTCTTCGGCTGGACCCAGAGTCGCCACCTGCTGCCGGGCTGGCTCGGCGTTGGCACTGCGCTGGAGCAATTCATCGATACGGGACCCGCGGCAAATCATCGCCGGCAGCTCGACCTGCTCCGGGAGATGTACCGGTCCTGGCCCTTCTTCCAGGCCACGATCGCCAACATCGAAATGACGCTGGCCAAGGCCGACTTCCAGATTGCGCGCCAGTACGCCCGGCTGCCTGGACCGGAGGTCGGGCAGCGAATCTTCGGCCTGCTGTCGGCGGAATACGCGCGCACCTGCCGGGTCCTGCTGCAAGTCACGGGTGAAAGGCAATTGCTGGCGAATTCACCGGTGCTCCAGCGCTCGATCGCGGTGCGCAATCCCTACGTGGATCCGATGAGCTACCTGCAGGTCGAGTTGTTGGCGCGGAGCCGCAAGGCGGGTCTCACGGCGGCGGCCAAGGCCCGGCTGCGCTATGCGCTGACGCTGACCATCAACGGCATCGCCGCCGGCATGCGCAACACGGGGTGAGCAGCCGCGACGATTGCAACCACCGCCATTTGTTGCATGATTCGACGTCACCATTCGCCACGGATAAGCGGGGCCCATTAATGAAGCTCAAGGACAAGACGATCTGGATCACCGGTGCCTCCTCCGGCGTCGGCGAAGGCATGGCGCACGTGTTCCACCGGGAAGGCGCCGACCTGATTCTCTCCGCACGTCGCGTCGATGAGCTGGAACGCGTCAAGGCCGAATGCAGGGGCGGACCGGGCAGCATCCGGGTCCTGCCCTTCGACATCTGCGATGCATCGGCCAGGGAGACGGCGGCAAACACCGTGCTGGCCAACCACGAGCACCTGGACATCCTGGTGAACAATGCCGGCATCGGCCAACGCTCGGCCGCGAAGGATACCGGCATGGATGTGGTCCGGCGCATCATGGAGGTGGATTTCTTCGCCCCGGTGGCGCTGACGAAGCTCGTGCTGCCGCGGATGATCCAGCAGAAGAGCGGCCACATCGTGGTGACGTCATCGGTGGCAGGCAAGCACGCGGTGCCCCACCACAGCACCTACTGCGCAGCAAAGCATGCGTTGCACGGCTATTTCGACACCCTGCGCGTGGAGCATCTGCGGGACCATGTCGATGTCACGTTGCTCGTCATCGCCGGCATCAGGAGCAACGTGTTCCGCCACGCCCTCAAGGGCGATGGGGCCGAGTACGGCGAAAGCAGCTGGGACAACCGCAACGGCATAACCGCCGATGCCTGCGCCGAACAGGTGGTGGATGGCATCCTGCGCAAGGAACACGAACTCGTGATCGGCATCCCGGTGGCGCTGGAGCCAATGCAGCTTCGGCAACGTGACCCCAAGGCCTTCGTCCAGCGGATGGCCGCCATGCTGGAATGGATGGAGAAGGGCTGAGGGATCGCCGACCGACCCCCGGCAAGCCAGCAACGTGCCAGCAACACGGCCAGCAGTATCACCAGAAGCACGGCCAGAAGCGCGATCGGCCCGGCGGCGGCCCGCCGGCCAGCCGCCGCCCAGCGTCTTTGCCTATGCCTTCCGCCCGCTCTTCCTGCTTGTGGGCCTGGGCGGGTTGTGCCTGATCCCCGCGTGGATCGGCATCTACTTCCACCTGCTGCCGCTCACCGGGCCATTGCCACCCTCGCTCTGGCACGCCCACGAAATGCTGTTCGGCCTGGTCACGGCCGCGATCGCGGGTTTCCTGCTGACCTCGGTGCCCAGCTCGACCGGCCGCAAGGGCTTCGCCGGCTGGCCACTGATGCTGCTGTCCGCACTCTGGCTCCTGGCCCGCCTGCTGCTGGCGAGTCCGGAACGTGGCCCGGCGCTGGCCGGGGCCGTGGTCGATCTGGTCTTCCTGCCCGTGCTCATTGCCTTGATCGCGCCGCCGCTGATCCGCGAGAACAACCGCAACACGCCGCTGCTTGCCGTCGTGCTTTTCCTGTGGGTGTGCAACCTGGTGTTCCATGCGGCACTCGCCACGGGCCACCCGGACCTGGCAAAGCGCACGCTCGTGCTGACGATCGACGCGATCATGGTGCTGCTGACCGTGATTGGTGGTCGTCTCGTGCCATCCTTCACGCGGACTGCCCTGCGCCCCGTCGGCAACACTCATGTCGTGCGCACCATCCCGCGACTGGGTCCCGCGGCGATCACGGCGATGGTGGCTGTCCTGCTCGGCGACCTGTGGCTGCCCAGCAGCCGGTTCACCGGCATCGTTGCGGCACTCGCCGCCGCCATCCAGGCCGTCCGGCTGCTGCAATGGGCCTCGCACCACACCCTGCGCCAACCCATGGTCTGGGTCCTGCACATCGCCTACGCGTGGCTGCCGGTGGGACTCGTCCTGAAGGCAGTTTCCGTGTTCACCACCGGCCTGGCGAGCCAGTACTGGATCCATGCCGTCACGGTCGGCGCATTCACCACGATGATCATGGCGGTCATGACGCGCTGGGCGCTGAGCCATACCGCGCGACCGGTCGTACCCCATCCGCTGACCACCGCGAGCTACGTGCTGCTGGTGCTGGCGGCCATCACCCGGGTATTCGGCCCGACCGTGCTGGGCCTGTCCTTCAACCTGGCCATCATCGGCAGTGCCGTGTTCTGGACCGCGGCCTTTGCCCTGTTCATGGTGGTCCACGTGCCGATCCTCGTCCGCCCGCGCGCGGACGGCCGGCCTGGCTGAGACCAACCGCTACCCGAAACCCCGCCGGCCATTGTTTGAAATGGACAATTTGCCTATACTCGTGTCACTGTGCGCCGATGGTCGGCCCGGCCACGCAACCGCCACAGTACCGTTGATTTCCCTTGTGCATGGTCCTGTTGCAACGTGGGGCTGGTTCCGGCTCCACCCGACAACAGTATTCAGGTTTTGTGGAGTGCTTCCATGGAGAGCCGGCCCCCGATAACGGTTTCCAAACTCGATCTCGCGCGTCTCGAGCGCCTGGTGTATGCCGATGCCAACAAGAACCGGCCGGGCATCGAAGCCCTGCAGGACGAGCTGGACCGTGCCACGGTTGTCGACCCGACCGAAGTTCCGCCGGATCTCGTCACGATGAATTCGCGCGTGCGCTTCGTTGACGATGCCACTGGAGCCACGTCGGAACTGACGCTGGTCTACCCGGATGGAGCTTCAGGACCCGATACGGTATCGGTGCTGGCGCCGGCCGGCGCGGCGCTGCTGGGCTTGACGGTGGGTCAGTCGATCGCCTGGCAGGTGCCTGGCGGCCGCTCGCTCCGCCTGCGCATCCTCGGCATCGCCCACCAGCCCGAGGCCGAGGGGCAATTCAACCGCTGACCCTAGGCCTTGAAGAAGGCCATGTGATCGCGGATGAACTGCTGGAGCGGCCGCGGCTCACGACCCATCAATTGGCGGAACGTGCCGGTCACGTGGTCAAGGCCGACGTCCGCGATCTCCTGGAACAGCGCGCAGACGGCATCGAGGTGCCACGGCGCCAGGATGCCGGCCATGCGCTTGCGGAAGTCGTCCAGCGACATCGGCACGTACTCGATCTTCCGGCCGAGCGCGGTCGAAAACCGGTCAGCCACGTCGCGGAACGTCAGGATTTCCGGCCCGGTGATTTCGTAGCTCTGGCCCGAGTGACCCTTGCCGGTCAACACCGTGGCACAAACCGCGGCGATGTCACGGATGTCCGCCATGCCGGTGGTGCCCCCGCCCATCGGCAGCGAGAACCTCTGCTGGTCCTTGATGCTGCTGGCACTCGCCAGCAGGTTCTGCATGAAGAAATTCGGCTTGATCATGGTCCAGGCCAGGCCCGATGCCCGGATATGCTCCTCCGATGCCCAGTGGGCCCTCGGGATGGGTGAGTTCGCGTTGGCCGTGGCCTCCATCGAGGACATCTTCACCAGGTACTTGACGCCGGCGGCCACGGCAAGGTCTACGAACTGCTTCTCCTGCTTGAGCTGGTGTTCGCCGTTGGGCAGCGTCAGGAATGCCTTGGTGATGCCGTCCAGCGCGCGGCGAACCGTGCCGATATCCGCGATGTCGCCCACGACGAGCTCGACGCCCGCGGCCTTCAGCGGTGCGGCCTTGGCTTCATCGCGCACCAGGGCGCGCAGATGCGCCCCCTTCTCCAGCAGCTGCCGTGCCGTCTCGCCACCGGTCTTGCCGGTGGCGCCTGTCAACAGGATCATGTTTTCCCCGGAATCGATGGCTGGTGGTCAGGCTGCCTGGGCGAGCGTGAGCACACCGAGGTAAAGGCTCTCTTCGCCAAGATCGAACGCGAGCGATGCGCGGCCCGATGCGGGCGAGCTCGCCTGGATCTCGTAATGACCGCCATTCTTCGGCACCCGGTCGAACTTGAACTCGCCGAAGGTGTCGGTCGTGGTGCGGGCAATCTCGCGCCCCTGCTGCATCAGCACGACCTCGGCGCCATCGGCGCACTCCTCGACGCCGTCGATCATTGCCGCCACGCTGCCAGCCACGAGACAGGTCGTCATCAGGTGCAGGTTCTTGTAGTACACCCGCGGCCGCGTGCCGAACTCCGGATGCAGGACCTCGAGGCCCTCTTCCTTGACGATCCGCTGCATCTCCTCGTCCTCGACCTTGATCGAGCGGAAGACGTTGGTCGGGCAGCTCTGCTCGGCGCGGGTCTTCGTCCAGCCCTGGTCCAGCAGGTGCGCATCGAAGATCCATGCCTGGGGGATCTGCTTCTCCTCGTTCCAGAAGACGGCATGGTAAGGACAGGCATCCACGATGGCCTTCTGGCCCTTTGATTTCTCCGGGTCGATGATCACGATGCCATCCTCGCGCTTCCGGATGGCACCATTCTTCGCGACCTTCATGCAGGGTGCATCGTCGCAGTGCATGCACATCACGGGCATGAAGTGCGCTTCCACGACCGGATACCGGCCACGCTCCTTGCGCTTGATGTCGATCCAGCTGTGGCCGCGCGCCGGCTGGGCGGCGGCATAGCCCGGGAAGTCATTGCCGATGTGCTCGTCCTTCGTGGCCAGGAAACAGTTGCGGCAATTGATGCAACGGGCCACGTCGATGATCATGTTCCATTTCGCTGCCATTACGCGACCTCCGTCCGCTTCCAGGTATCGGCTTCGACCCCGGCCCACTTCTCCACCTGGATCAGCGTCGAGTTCGGCTTGATGCTGTGGGTCTTCTTCGTGATCGGCTTGCTCGGATTGAGCATGTTGACGCAGCCGCCGAGATCGGTGGAATTGCCGGGCTCGCCGATCGGCCGGTACACCGCCGATGCGGTCGGTGCCATGACGACGCCGGGCCGGAGCCGATCCGTGACCTGGGCCGCGCACACCACCGACCCACGGTTGTTCCAGAGGCGAATGAGATCGTCATCCTTGATGCCGCGCGCCTCGGCATCCGCATGGTTGATCTGGGCCACGAGGTAATGGTGGCCATCGACCAGTACCCGGTGCTCGCGGATGTCGTGCAGCGTGCTGCCCTCGTCGTCACCCATGACATGGAACGGGTACCGGCTATGGGGGGTCAACAATTTCAGGGAAAAGCCGGCCAGCTCCGGATCCCGTTGCGGATCCTCGTAGATCGGCTCGTACTTGTTCAATGGAGGCCGCCCGGGGTCGTCGATGCGGCCAAGCGTCTCCGGAATGAACTCGTACTTGCCTGATGGTGTCTGCAAACCCTCGCCGAACTTCCCGACGTAATCGGATGGCAATGGATAGGGCTCCGGCACATCCTTCTTGCGACCCTCGTAGAACCAGCGGTATGCGGTGGGCGCACGGGACGCCTCCGGCTCCGGCGGCACCACGAAGTAACCTTTCTTCAGGAACTCCCGCCACGAGATGTGCTTGGCCATGTCGGAGGAATCAAAGATCCGCTTGCACCACTCAAGCTCCGTATTGCCGCCTTCGGAGTACAGCGCGCCCATGCCGAGACGCTCCATGATGGCGAGGAAGATGTCGTAGTCGGACTTCGACTCCCCCATGGGCTCGATGCATTTGTGCTGCATCGTGATCACGCGGTGGCTGCACATCGAGTACATGTGGTGCACGTATCCGGCACCGACATTCAATTCCTCGCCGATGTCCCAGCGCTCGAACACCGTGCAGGCCGGCAGGATCAGGTCGGAGAACACCGTCTCGCCTTCCTTCCACACCGACTGGTTCACGACGAACTTCAGGTTCTCGTGCTGGTACATCTGCACCCAGCGGTTCGAGTCGACCATCGTGCCGAACGAGGCGCTGCCATACTTGTAGAGCATCTCGACCGGCGCATGACCCGGCGACGGGTAGCCGAACGGGAAGAATTGTCCCTGCACCGATTCGACGGCCGTCAGATAGCCCATGGCCTTGCCATGCATGATGGCCTCCGGCAGGTAGATCCGCGGGATCGCCTGCTTGACGGAGCTCATCGTGACGATATGCGGCATGCGTTGGTAGTTGTTGGCCGCATTCGCGCTGTACTGCAGGTCTCCCGACATGCTGCCTTCCGCGTAGCCGGGGAAATAGAAATTGAAATCGACCGGTGCACCGAACTGCAGGTTGCCGAAGTTGGAACCGGGCCGGCCAAGGCCCTGCATCGCGCCGAGGATCGTCATCATCCGCGCCCACTGGATGCCCATCGGTCCGCGACAGGCGCCACCGACGCCGCTGCCCCAGGAACCGGTGCCGAGATAGGTCTTCTTCCGGCCCCATTCACGGGCCAGCGCGCGGACGTCACGGGCCGGAACGCCGGTTTCCGATTCCTGCCACTCCGGCGTTTTTGCCACGCCATCGGTCTCGCCGAGGATGTAGGCCTTCCACTCATCGAAGCCGGTGGTCCGCTTCGCCACGAACTCCTTGTCGTACAGGCCTTCGGTGATCCAGACATGGCACAGCGCCTGGGCCAACGCCGCGTCGGTACCGGGCTTGGGCGAAATCCACTTGCCGCCGAGATGCGCAGCCGTGTGGTTCAGGTAGGGATCGATGTGGACCATCTTGATCCCCAGTTCCTTCGCCCAGGCGCGCCTTTCCGTGCCGTCGTAGCCGTACTTCGAGTCGGGATCGCTGGACCAGAAGACGATCAACTCGGCTTCCTTCAGGCAATCCTCCACTGTGCCGTAAGGCTCGGCGGCGCCGAGCCGCATGCTGTTGCCCCAATGGTGCATCGCGCCCCAGAACCAGCCTTCCCAGCTGTCCGGGTTGTGCACCAGCTTGCTGACGCCGATCAGGTTCCAGAAGCGGTTGAAGGCGCTCAGGTAGTGGCCGAGGTTGCCCCACTGGTGATGCGAGCCATTGGCAACCAGGATTGCACCCGGACCCACCGACTTGCAGCGCTCGATCTCCTTCGTGACGATATCCAGGGCCTCGTCCCAGCTGATCCGGACGAACTCCGACTTGCCGCGGTTCTGGATGTTGCGGTTGCCGTCCGGATCGAAATCCACCCGCTTCATCGGATACAGGAGCCGGTTCTTCGAATAGACCATCGACTTCTGGCACATGCCATGGGCTGCCAGCGTGGTCCGGCGCTCCGGCGAGAAGCTCTTGCCCCGGGCCTTGATCGAAAACGATGGCGCATCGCTGGCATCGAAATCCAATGGCGTGGTGCG
>CAZMVP010000049.1:0-3022 GCA_964569355.1 uncultured Chromatiaceae bacterium
GGGCGATCTGCGGGTCGAGGCTCGAAAAGGAAAACATCGCTCCGCCGGCAATGTCGCCCTGCGCGTCCTGTGCCTGGGCCGCCAGTTGTGCCTCATCTCCGGCCCGCAGCGCCAGCGATGCCGGCTCAACCCGGATTGAGTAGACTTCCGGCACGGCAGCGGGCCTGGTCGGGCTGCCCTGGCCACAACCACCCAATAACGCGGCCACGAGCAAAGAGTTGTACATAGCAAATGTCGCTGTTCGCATGACTGCTCGTTCCCGGTGGCCAAGATTGCTGCGGTACCGCGCCCGGCCCTGGCTGATGATAGCGGTTGGCACGTTGCTGGTCGCGATCACCGTAGCGCACGCATCGGATGCCACGCAGCCACCTGCCGACGTCCAGAAGGATGCGCCACGGGAACTGAACGAACCCTCAAGCGGCGTGCCGGTGGTCTTCCGCGGCAAGGCCCTGTTCAACGTCCTGGTTCCGGTCGGTGACCTGTCGGTCGAGGCACGGGCAGCGGCCATCGAGCGGCGCATTGCCAAGGCGATGGATGCACCCGACATCGGGGTCGACAGCCTTCGGCTCGAGCCCGGCACGGATGCCGTCGACGTCTTCATCGGATCGGTCTTCATCACCTCGGTCACCGATCGGGATGCCAACCCGCTGGGCCGTACTCGTGGCCAGCTCGCGGCAGACCGGGCACTGATCCTCCGGGAAGCGCTGGCCGCCGATGTCGCAGCCCGGTCTGCCGCGCCTTGCTGATATCCCTCGCCTGGAGCGTTGTCGCCGTGGCAACAGCTCTCGTCATGATCATCCTTGTCGTGCGCGGCCTGGGCCGGGTCCGGCAGGGGATGCTTGAGTGGACGCAGCAACGGACCCGGGGCATCCATGTCCGTGGCATGCCCGTCGTATCGACAAAGCATGCCCTGGTGCTTGTCAACGGCGCAGTGGATATCGCACGCGGGCTGCTGGTACTGCTCATCACCCTGGTCGCGGTGCAGTTCGTGCTGACGCGATTCCCGGCGACACAGGATTTTGCCCATTCCGCCAGCACGTCGGTACGCCAGGCGCTGTCCTGGGCGGGCGATGGCCTGCTCGCGTTCCTGCCGAACCTGCTCTATCTCGCGATCATCGTCGTCGGCACGCGCTACCTGCTCGCCGCCATCCGATTCACGATGGACGGCATCGTCGACTCACGCGCAGTCCTCTCGAACTTCCCCGTCGAGTGGGTGCAGCCGACCTACCAGATCCTGCGCTTCTTCATACTGGCGCTTGCCGCCGTCATGGCCTTCCCCTTCCTGCCGGGTTTCGGTTCCCGGGCATTCCAGGGGGTGTCGGTTTTCGTCGGCATCGTGCTTTCACTCGGCTCCACCGCGGCAATCGCCAACCTCGTTGCCGGGATCGTGCTGATCTACATGCGTGCCCTCAGCCCGGGGGACCGGGTGCGGATCGGCGATACCAATGGCGACGTGATCGCCTGCGACCGACTGGCCCTCAAGCTCAGGACCTGCGAAAACACGGAGGTGTCGATCCCCAATTCACTGGTGCTTGGCACCCACATCACCAACTACTCGCGACAGGCGGCGCAGGGCCGGCTGATCCTGAGGACCAGCGTCACCATTGGTTACAACATCCCCTGGCAGCAGGTTCGTGACTTGCTGGTCGAAGCGGCACGCCGGACGCCACACATGGTCGCCGATCCAGCCCCCTTCGTGCTGCGCACCGCGCTCGAGGATTCCTGCATCCGCCACGAGCTGAATGCCTATACGAATACCGCCAGGGACATGGCCGGCATGTACTCGAACCTGCATACCAACATCCTCGACTGCTTCAACGAGGCCGGTGTCGAGATCATGTCGCCACGCTACAGCGCCGTACGCGATGGCAACCGCGTGGCAATGCCGGAAACCAACATCGCTCCAGGCTACCAGGCACCCGCCTTCGAGGTATTCATGCGTCGGTGAAGCCCGGCGCTTCACCTGCTCCAGCATCTTCTGCTGTGTACTGGGTCGCCCCGGCGAACAGATCCGCGACGACGTCAACCCGACGAGTGCGCTCGCGAACGGCCGCTCGCCAACACTGCAGGCCTCTCATCCAATCGACAATCATTTTCAAATAAAGCATGCGGACTATATCCTGGACATGCCGTGTACCTCACATCCGCCACATCCGGAATTGAGTCCAGCTCAAGTGGCCGGTACCCTCGGCGACATAAGGCGGCATCGCGCTCTCCGCGATGGCGGCCGGAACGCATCGGAGGTCTCCGTCATGCATCAATGCAGCGTCCGTATTCCCCTGGTCGACTCATGGCATCGCCCGTACCTTCCACGCTTCACCATCCTCCTGCTTGCATCGCTGGTCCTCGCAAGCTGTGGCAACGACGATCCGACACAGGACAACTCCGGGTTTGCCGCCACGAAGGCAATCGAGGCCCTCGGCGATGCCCGCGCCGAAGTTACGGCGTTGAGATCGCACCTCGAGGCGGCCGGGATCAGTGAGGCGGATTCCGAACAGCCCCTGCTGTTTCCGTCCACGGTCTCCATCTATGGCGAAACAAGGCCCTTCACCATTCCGCCTGCGCTTCCCCGACCGGTAACCCTTGCCTCCCTGCTGGAAGCGATCGCCACACCCGGCTCCGCGGAGCCCTCGAAGCCCGCTGAAACGGCCACGCTGGCCGCTGCCTACCAGGCAACTCTGCTCGCCGTCGCACAGATGTCCCAGGACAATGCCGCCCTCGACTCGCCGTTCCTCGAGGCTCAGCTCACCCAGGCGGCAATGACGCTGGGCCGGGCACGATGCCATGCGGAGGCAGCGCGATTGCCAGGCCTTGCCTTCGACAATCCGTCGCGCCAGCCCGAGCTGACCGCGGCATGCGATGGTGGTCACCAGTTGCTGGACATCGTCGATATCACCGCACTCGGTGCCCGACTGGTCGATGACATCGCCGTGCCGCAGATCACCTTTGCTGCCGCACTCGAAGCACTGGGACCGGCGATGGACGCGATGCGCCTGACTCTTGCCGAGGCGGAGGTATCGGG
>CAZMVP010000049.1:3122-9930 GCA_964569355.1 uncultured Chromatiaceae bacterium
CGCGAAGCCTCGCCGAGCGGGATCTGTGCTGGCGCCTGGCTGGATTGCTCGCTCTTCCTGGCCGAGGCACGCACCGATCCCAGGCTCGAGCCCTACCAGCAGATCATCCTGAACCTGCGCTCCGTGGTCTCCACCGTCGCGGCCGGCGGCTTCCCGACCTACGTGGCCGCTGCCGCCAACGATCTGTCTGCCGCCACCGAACTCTTCGCCGTTGCCTATGAGGAGTACGAGCGCCTGGCCCTGATCGCGAATTCCGACCTCCACGAAACCCTGGGCGACTACTCGAAGCGCTTCACCACGGTGGAGCCACTGGCACCGGAGCCTGCGCAGATCCCCTGTGGCGGTACGATCGAATCGGTCTTTACCACGGAATCCGAGATCGGATATGCCGGCTTCTGGGTCGGCGAGGACCAGAGCTGCCGCAACTCGGCCCGCACACGGGTGCGCCTGCTGTTCATCGGCACCCAGTGGCACCTCCCGGAATGCCGGATCGTCAACGAGTACGGCCCGATCCTCGACATTGTTGCCTCTTCCATGGTGCAGGGCAGTCGCCCCGATGCCTGCATCAATGGCGGCTACCTGCGGATGACCGTGGACGTCGATGGTGCACAGGCCGGACAGGCCTGCACTTTCTCGGACTACATCGCCGGCGAAAGCACGGCCTGCGAGGCGTACGAGTGAAGGCCGCTGCTCGTTCGGGCTTCTAGACGCCGGTGGTCGTTCCGAAGACTTACTCCGGGGGCACAAGCCCCCGGTTCTTTTTCATCGCATCGATGGTGGGTGCACGGCCGCGCCAGTCCCTGTACAGCTGCGCAAGGTCTTCGGTGTCGCCGCGCGAGAGCACCATGCTGCGGAGCCGATCACCGTTGGCGCGGGTCAGTCCACCGTTCTCCTCGAACCAGCCGAAGGCATCGTCGGCCAGCATCTGGGTCCACAGGTAGGCGTAGTAGCCGGCTGCGTAATCACCACCCCAGATGTGTGCGAAGTAGGTTGAGCGGTAGCGCGGCGGTACCTCGCGCATATCCATGTTGTTCTGCTCGAGTGCCCGGGTTTCGAACGCGTCGACGTCACCGACTTCGGGCATGCTGGCCGGCAGCAGGTGCCAGGACATGTCGAGCAGGGCGGCGGAGATCAGTTCCGTCATGTCGTAGCCCTTGTTGAAGAGCTGCGACTGCTTGAGTTTGGCAACCAGCTCCACGGGTATCGGCTCGCCGGTCCGGTAGTGTTTCGCGTAGTTCGCGAGCACGGACGGATAGAGCGCCCAGTGTTCATTGAACTGCGAGGGGAACTCGACGAAATCCAGCTGGGGCACGGTGCCCGACAGGCTCGGGTATTCCGTATCGGAGAACATGCCGTTCAGCGCATGGCCGAACTCGTGGAACATCGTGGTCACGTCGTCGAAGGACAGCAACGCGGGCTCGCCCGGCGCAGGTTTGGCGAAATTGGCGACATTGAAGACCACCGGCTTCAGGCCGAGGAGCTTCGACTGGATGACGAGGTTGCTCATCCACGCACCGCCACGCTTGTTGTCGCGCTTGAAATAGTCCGCGTAGAACAGCGCCAGCGGTGAGCCGTCGGCGTTGAATACCTCGAACACGCGCACATCCGGCTCCCACACCGGCAGGTCCCGGCGCTCCCCGAAGGTCACGCCGTAGAGCCGGGTAGCGGCATGAAACACCCCGTCTTCGAGCACGCGGTTCAATTCGAAGTAGGGCTTGAGCTGCGCGGCGTCGAGATCGTACTTCGCCTTGCGCACCTGCTCGCCGTAGTACGTCCAGTCCCACGGCTCGAGCGTGAACGCGGGTTTGCCACTGGCCTTCCGGTCCCGGTCGATCGTCGCCTGGCGGGCGGCGGCCTCGATGCCCGCGCGGGCCACGGCGGGCGGTGCGAGCACCTTCAGGAAGTCCATCACCGCCCCGGGCGTGCGGGCCATCTGGTCGTCCAGCTTCCAGGCGGCATAGCTGTCGAAGCCAAGCAGCCGGGCCGCCTGCGCACGCAGCCTGGCCATTTCGGCAATGAGCTGGCGCGTATCGTTGGCGTCGCCCTTCCCGGTGCGGTTCCAGGAGTGTTCGAACAGTTCGTGGCGCACTTCGCGCTCGCCGAGCGATGACAACGCTGGCTGCTGGGTGGTGTTCTGCAGCGGGATCACCCACTCGCCGGCGAGGCCGCGCGCCTTGGCAACCTCCGCGGCCGCCGCAATCTCGTCCGGCGGCAGCCCGGCCAGCGCCGCCTGGTTGTCCACCACCAGGGCCCCCGCCTTGTCCGCGGCCAGCAGCCTGTCATCGAATTCGGTGGCCAGCGTCGAAAGCTGCTGGTTGTATCCCTTGAGCGTGGTCTTGTCGGCATCGGACAGCCTGGCACCGTTGTGCACGAACTGCTGGTAGTCGTATTCGAGCAGGCGCCGCGACTCCGGATCCAGGCCCAGCTGGTCACGCCGCCCGTGCAGGGCCTCGATGCGCGCGAACAGCCTGGCATTCAGGAAGATCGCATCCTGGTGTGCGGCCAGTTTCGGCGCCTCGACCTGCTGGATCTTCTGGAGGGCCGGCGTGGTATCGGCCCCGGTCAGCAATCCGAACACCGCCATCGTCCGTTCCAGCATCGCCCCGGACCGCTCCAGGGCCACGATGGTGTTGTCGAACGTGGGTGGAGCCGGGTTGTCTGCGATCTTCCCGATCTCGGCAATCTGCCGGCGCATGCCCTCCTCGAGTGCCGGCTGGAAGTCGGCAGCGCTGATCCTGCTGAAATCCGGTGCCTGGAAATCCAGGGTCGAGGCCTGCGCGAACGGATTGTCGGCACCGACGGCGTTGCGCGGCGGCACTTGCGAGCAGCCGGTCAGGGCTGCGTTGCCGACCAGCAACGCAGCGCAGGCAATGGTGATGCGACGGACGGGATGCAGGCACATGGGATGACTCCTTGCAAGCTGGCTCCAGTCAGTTCACGCGATGGACGGGGACACGGTGGACGCCGAGACAAGCTCGACCAGCGGACTGGGGCGCAAGCCGTCAGAACGGCCGGCGAGATAGCGCTGCTCGACGGCGGCATAGTCGAGATGCCTGATGTCGTGGAAGCCGCACGCATCGAGCAGGGTGCGGATCTCCGTCGCCGTGAACCAGCTCTGCCAGCGTTCGGGCGCCGTGCGGTTGAACTCGAGGAAGGCCTGCAGGGGGTCCCTGTGCTCCGCGGTCACGGTCGATGGCGCCACGGCAAAGTCGAACACCACGCTGCCCGACCCCTGCTGGCCGGCGATGAAGCGCAGCGTTGCCTCGATCGAGGCCAGCGGCAGGTAATAGCACACCCCCAGCCACGAAAAGAACGCCGGCAGGTTGCGGTTGAAACCTGCCTCCGCGAGCCCATCGGCGAGCGTACGTTCATTGAAGTCCACCGGCACGAACCGCAGGTTTTCCGGCACTCCGATGCCTGCCTCGGCGAGCCGCTCCCGCTTCCAGCGCTGCGTGTCGGGTTGATCGACCTCGTACACGGTGAGCCGGTCGCGCAGGTCCGCGCGACGATAGGCGAAGGTGTCGAGGCCCGCGCCGAGGATCACGTATTGGCGCACGTCGCCTGCCATGGCACGGGCCAGTTCTTCCTCGGTGAAGCGGCTGCGCACCGTGATGCTGCTGCGTGCGCGGCGCAGGCCCTCGACCGGATAGCTCGACTTGTTCTCGCGCAGGATCCGCTCGCCGGCGGCGCCGATGATCGGCAACGCGAGCGGGTCCTCGAAAATCAGTGGCCTGCTGTCGACGAGCTGGTGCGCAGCGCGGGCCACCGCGACGCGCTCGGCCATGTGGCTGTGCCCGGTCATCGCCCCACCCCTCCGGCAGGCAGTCTAGCCCGGAAAGAGGCTGGTGGTTTGCTGCATCGGCGACAGCCCTCACCCGCGGTAGCCGCTACACTCTGCACATATCCCGGCTCCGGAGAACAAGAATGTTCGGCAGGTGGCTGCTGGCGATTTTGGCGCTTGTGCTCGTTTTCGGCGGCATCCTCGGCGGCCGGTACCATCGCGGGCAGCAGGCAGCGGCCAGAGCCCAGCAGCAGGTTCCGGCGGTCTCCGTGGCAACGGCCACGGCAAAGCCGGACACCTGGCAGCCCCGGTTCCGAGTGGTCGGGACGTTGGCAGCCTCGCAGGGCACCGCGATCACGGCGCAGATTGCCGGCAACGTGACACGGGTGGCGTTCGAGTCGGGCGCCCGCGTCCGGAAGAACGACCTCCTCGTGCAGCTCGATGATTCGAGCCAGCTCGCGGCGCTGCATGCCGACCAGGCAAGGCTGGAACTGGCAAGGGCCGACCACGAACGGTTGAAGAAGCTCTTTGCCACCCATCTCGTCAGTGAACAGCAGCTGCAGGCGGCGGCGACAACCCTCGGCGTGGCTGCCGCAGCCGTCGAAAGCGACCAGGCAACCCTGCGCAAGCTGCATATCGTTGCCCCTTTCGGCGGCCAGCTCGGCATCCGCCGCGTCAGCCTCGGCCAGTACGTGTCACCGGGCACGAGCATCGTCGACCTGCAGGACTGGGACCCGCTGTTGCTGGATTTTTCGATTCCGCAGGAGCAGATGCGCCAGGTCAGGCCCGGCGCCGACGTGGGTTTTGCCGTTGATGCCTGGCCAGGGCGGATCTTTCCTGCACGGGTTACGGCGATCGGTGCGCGCGTCGACCCCGATACGCGCAATGTGTCTCTCCAGGCCACGTTGGCCAATCCCGGGGGAGAGCTGCGTCCGGGGCTGTATGGCCATGTCGAGCTGGCGCTCAGCGAGACGACCGAGGGCGTGTCCGTCCCCCATACGGCCATTGTCTACAGCACCTTTGGCGATACCGTCTATGTGGTCGAATCCAGCCCGGCAGGCGCCGTGGCCCGGGCACGCGTGATCCAGGTCAAGGCCGAGCGCGATGACCTGGTGCTCGTCGACAGGCAAGGCCTGAAGCCGGGCGAGGTCGTCGTCATCGCCGGCCAGAACAAGCTGCGTGATGGCATGCCGGTGGTCATCAACAACAGCCTGCAGCCCTGACTGCGCGAACCGCGATGAAGTTCACCGACCTTTTCATCCGTCGCCCGGTACTGGCTGGCTCGATCAGCCTGATGATCCTGTTGCTGGGGGCGCGCGCCTGGACCGGCATGACGATACGCCAGTTTCCGCACCTCACCAGCACCGTGATCACGGTGAGCACCTTCTATCCCGGTGCCGCGCCGGACGTGGTGCAGGCCTTCATCACGGCACCGCTGCAGCAGGCGGTTGGCGGCGCGCCCGGCATCGATTACATGACGGCCACCAGCGAACCGGGCAAGTCGACGATCATCGCCAACATGCGGCTCGATTTCGACCCTGACACCGCACTCACGCAGATCATGGGCAAGGTGAACCAGGCGCAGAACCTGCTGCCGGCGGAAGCGCAGCGGCCGACTGTCCAGGAGACGGTGGGCGGTGGCACGGCATTGATGTGGCTGTCGTTCCGTGGCACGAACATGACGCAGCAGCAGGTCAACGACTACGTGTTGCGCGTGGCGCGGCCGAAGATCGAGGGTGTCGACGGAGTCGGACGCGTGCAGATCTCGCCAGCCGGCATGGACCCTACCGGTAATGCGTACGCACTGCGGGCCTGGCTCGACCCGGCACGGATGGCCGCGCGCGGCGTCACCGCGACGGACGTGGCCAATGCCCTCACGGCCAACAATCTGGTCTCCGCCGCCGGCCGCACCCGAAACTCGAGGGAACAGGTCACGATCGTCGCCAGCACATCGCTGAACGATGTCCGGCAGTTCCGCAACCTGATCGTGCGCAATGTCGGCACCACGCAGATCCGGCTCGGCGATGTCGCGGACGTGGACCTCGGCACGCAGAACTACAACCAGATGGCCTTCTTCAATGGCGAGCACTCGGTGTTCCTCGGGATCGAGCCCACCCCGGAGGCCAACGACCTGAGCGTCACCAACGGCGTGCATGAGGTGGTCAGGGAACTGAAAAAGAAGCTGCCGCCTGGCATTCGCCTCGACGTCGCCTACGACCAGAGCGTGTTCATCAACGCCTCGCTGAAAGAGGTCCTGGTGACGATCGGGGTCACGCTGGCCGTCGTCGTCGTCGTGATCTTCCTGTTCCTCGGCGCGCTGCGGTCCATGCTGCTGCCGGCCGTGGCCATCCCGCTGTCGGTGGTTGGTGCCGGCACCCTGATGCTGGCCCTCGGCTTCAGCATCAACCTTCTGACGCTGCTGGCAGTCGTGCTGGCCATCGGCCTGGTCGTCGACGATGCGATCATCGTGCTCGAGAACATCCAGCGCCTGATCGACGAAGGTGAGTCGCCCGTCGATGCGGCAATCCACGGGGCGCGAGAGCTGGCGACGCCGATCATCGTCATGTCGACGACGCTCGTGGCCGTCTATGTCCCGATCGGCTTCATGGGTGGGCTGACGGGCAGCCTCTTCACGGAGTTTGCCTTCACGCTCGTGGCCACGGTCGTGGTGTCGATGGTCGTGGCACTGACGCTCACGCCCATGCTGTGTTCACGGATCCTGCGGCGGACGCCGACCACCGGCCTCATGCATCGGCTGGACCACGGCTTTGCCCGGTTGCGGGCCGGCTATGACCGTTCACTGGAGGTGGTGCTCGGTTCCCGGGGGCCGGTGGTGCTGGCAGGTGCTGGCATCCTGGTCGCCATTCCGTTCCTGTTCCTCGGCACCAGCAGCGAACTGGCACCGACGGAAGACCAGGGGACGATCTTCGTCTCGGGCACCGGGCCGGCGACGGCAACCCTCGAATACCTGAACAAGTACAACAAGGAGATCCAGAAGATCGTCGCGCGTTACCCGGAGACGGCGCT
>CAZMVP010000049.1:10030-11849 GCA_964569355.1 uncultured Chromatiaceae bacterium
GACGGGGAAGTTTGCCTTCCTGACGAAGAACCTGCGCTACGACGCTCCGGCCATTTCCCTGCAGATCAAGCGCGATGTCGCCTCCGATCTCGGGCTGGACATGCGTGACATCGGCTCGAACCTGAGCGCCCTGCTGAGCGAGAGCTTCGTCGGGCGCTTCGACCTGGCGGGGCGGAGCTACCAGGTGATTCCCCAGGTACCGGACCGCCTGCGTGGCGACATCGGCGCACTGGACAACTATTACCTCCGCACGACCAGTGGCAAGCTGGTGCCGCTGACCACCGTGGTGGATGTGAAGCGCACGGTGCAACCGGAGTTCCTGCCGGAATTCCAGCAGCTCAACGCCGTGACCGTCCAGGGCGTCATGGCACCTGGCACGACGCTCGGCGAGGCGCTGACGGAACTGGGGAAGGTGGCAGCCAGCACGCTGCCGGCCGGCTATGCGATCGACTATGCCAGCGAATCCCGGCAGTTCATGCAGCAGGGAAACACGCTGGTCATCACCTTCGCCTTGTCGATCCTGCTCGTCTACCTGCTGCTGGCCGCCCAGTTCGAGAGTTTCAGGGACCCGTTCATCGTGCTGGTGGCCGTGCCGATGTCGGTTTTCGGCGCACTCGCGTTCCTGTATTCCGGTGCGGCGACGCTGAACATCTACACGGAGATCGGACTGATCACGCTGATCGGGCTGATCACCAAGCAGAGCATCCTCGTGGTGCAGTTCGCCAACGAGATTCGCGCCAACGAGGGGCTCGGCATCGTCGAGGCGGTCCGGAAGGCGTCCAGCATCCGGCTGCGGCCGATCCTCATGACCACTGCCGCGATGGTGCTGGGCGTCGTGCCATTGCTGCTGGCCACGGGACCGGGGGCGGTCAGCCGCTTCCACCTGGGCCTTGTCATTGCCACCGGGCTCACCATCGGGGCACTGATCTCGCTGTATGTCGTGCCGGTGGTCTACACCTTCCTGGCGCACCGGGGATCCGTCGCGCACATCCCTTGAAGATGCGGCCAGCCGCGGCGTTGCTTTGAGGTAACCTGTCGGCCACCGGCGATGGGCGCCATGAAAGGGCAACACGCATCATGAACAGCAAAACCTGGTCACTTGCCACGGCGTTGATGGCGGCCCTGGCTGCGCTTGCCTGCACAGCGGCTCCGGCCCCGGGACTCGAGGTCACGGTGGAAGGCGGCACCGTACGCGGCATGGAACGGCATGACCTGCGTCTCTTCCGCAATATCCCGTATGCGGCTGCACCCGTCGGGGCGCTGCGCTGGCGGCCGCCGGAGGCGCCGAAGCCCTGGCAAGGCGTGCGCGATGCGTCGGACTTCGGGGCCTACTGCCCGCAGAACATGGGGCCGGACAGGGCCCAGGAGCTGGCCGGCTATCCGATGTCTGAAGACTGCCTGACCGTGAACCTCTGGATGCCGGCGAAGAGTACATCGAGGCGCCTGCCGGTCATGGTCTGGCTGACACCCGGCGCCTTCCGGCAGGGAGCGCCGCAGATGAAGCGCTATGACGCCTCGGTGCTGGCGCGACAGGGCGTCATCGTCGTGACCTTCGGCTATCGGCTCGGCATCCTCGGGCAGTTCGCCCACCCGGCGCTGTCGCGGGCCCAGTCAAGCGAAGCCCTCGGCAACTACGGCCTGATGGACATGCTGGCGCTGCTCCAATGGGTGAAACACAACATCGCGGCCTTTGGCGGCGATCCCGGCAATGTGACGCTCTTCGGCATGTCCTCGGGCGGCGTTGCGGTCAATTACCTGATGTCATTGCAGGCAAGCGATGGCCTGTTCCAGAAGGCGATCTCCGAGAGCTCGGCAATCC
>CAZMVP010000050.1:0-2613 GCA_964569355.1 uncultured Chromatiaceae bacterium
CTGGTGGCAGTTTGCCGCCACCACCTGGCTCACGGCGAAGGGTGAATGGCGGAGCAGGCTCGACAAGAACGGTGGCTTTCCGCCGGACCCGAAGGACTTCAAGGCACATGCCAAGGCCCTGCTCGCCGACCTCGAGGCGTGTCACGGCCTGCTGCCGGCGCTGGCCGCCGTGCAACGCCTGCCCCTGCCGTGCTATCCGCCGGCCCAGTGGCGGGCACTGCGGGCGCTGTTGTGCCTGTTGCCCGAGGCCGTGGCCGAACTGAAGCTCGTGTTTGCCGACGAGAATGCCACCGACTACATCGAGGTGGCGATGGAGGGCAGGGCAGCTCTCGGCGGCCATCCGGACGGAAGCCCGGGCGACGACGACCTGCCCTCCGACCTCGCGCTGCGGCTGGACTGGCGGCTGCAGCACATCCTGCTCGACGAGTTCCAGGACACGTCACAGGCCCAGTACGCGTTGCTCAATGCCTTGACGCGTGGCTGGTCGCCGGGTGACGGCCGCACCCTGTTCCTCGTCGGTGACCCGATGCAGTCGATCTACCGCTTCAGGCAGGCCGAGGTCGGCCTGTTCATCGACGTGCGCGATCACGGGTTGCCCGGCATCCCGCTCGAGTTCCTGCGGCTGCGCGCCAACTTCCGTTCGGTGCCGGCGCTCGTCGCATGGGCGAACCGCACGTTCCCGACGATCTTTCCCGCGACCGATGATGTGCTCGGCGGCGCCATTGCCTTTGCGCCCAGCGACGCGGCACGCACCGATGACGACGGCAACCAGCCGGCCGTGAGCATTCATCCCGGGGACTGGCAGCATCCCGAAGCGGAAGACGCCACGGTGCTCGGGATCGTGCAGGATTGCCTGCGCCGCTGGCCCGGGAAGACCATCGGCATCCTGGTCCGCGGCCGGGCGCACGCCGGCCGCATCGTGCGGGCCTTGCACGGCGCCGGCATCGCACTCTCGGCCAACGACCTCGTGTCGCTGAAGGAATCGGTGCTCGCCCATGACCTGCTGGCGATCACCCGTGCCCTCGTGCACCTCGGCGATCGGCTGGCCTGGCTCGCGGTGTTGCGGGCACCCTGGTGCGGCATGACGCTCGCCGACCTGGCCATCCTGGCCGCAACCGATCCCGGGCAAAGCCTCTGGGAGCGCATCCAGGCGGAGCAGCTGCAGGCGGCGACGGGATCGAGCCTGCTCAGTGCCGATGGTAGCCAGGCACTGGCGCGGCTCATCCCGGCTTTCGCGGCCGGTCTCGAACGGCTCGGCCGGCTGCCGTTGCGCGACGTGGTCGAGGGGGTGTGGATGGAACTCGGAGGACCGCTGGTCGCGGGCCGCGAGCTGCCGCTCACCGAACGGATCCTGGCGGTGATCAACCAGCATGATGTCGGCGGTGATTGTCCCGACACGCTGGCATTGGAACGGACCCTCGACCAGACCCACGGCTCGCTCCCGGATGCCAAGGCGTGCGTCCAGGTGATGACCATCCACAAGGCCAAGGGGCTGGAATTCGATACCGTCATCCTGCCGGGCCTGGGACGTGGCGTTCGCGGTGACTCGCGGCCGGCACTGCTGTGGCAGCCCGTCCTTGATGGCGGTGGGCCGGAACCGGGCAGTCACGGCGAAGGCAGCGGGAGCGAGCGGGCCGTCTTGCTGGCTCCCGTCAATCCGCGTGGCGAGGAGGATGACCGACTCTATGAACTGCTTTGGGAAATGCGTGGCCAGCTGGAGGCGGCGGAAACCGACCGCGTGATCTACGTCGCGGTCACCCGTGCCCGCGAACGCCTGCACTTGCTGGGCCAGCTCACGCCACCGCGCGGAGCCAGGGCACCATCATCCGCCGATGCGCCGGCAAAAGGCAGCCTGCTGGCACGCCTGTGGCCGGTGCTGGGTCCGGCGTGGCCGATGCCTGCCGACCACGCAGGTGCCCCGATGGCCGATGACGATGATCCAGCCGCCCACTGGCAGCAGCCACCATTGCGACGCCTCCCCGGCAGCTGGCGCCCACCCGCGGCACCTGCGGGGCTGGCGCTGTCGGCGGATCCGCCGGTATCCGCTGCCCGCGACCTGCCCGTCTACGATTGGGCCGGCGCCTGGACCCGGCATGCGGGTTCCGTCGCCCATCGACTGCTGCAGCAGTTCGCCACGGAGCATGGGGCAGGGAGGTCGCCGGACGACAGTTGGTCATCGCGGGCGCGGATGCTGCTGCAGCGGGAGGGCGTCGGCCTCGACGTCCTGGATGAAGCGGCGGACCGCGTGGCGCAGGTGCTCGAGATGGCGCTCACCGATGACCGGCATGCCTGGCTGTTCGGCCGCCAGGCCGACGAACACAACGAGTGGGCCATCACCATCGCGACCGACGGCCGCTTCCGGCAGGTGATCATCGACCGGGCCTTCGTCGATGCCGACGGCATCCGCTGGATCATCGACTACAAGACAAGCAGCCACGAGGGCGGTGATCGCGAGGCATTCATCCGCTCCGAGGTGCAGCGCCATGCGCCACAGTTGAAGCTGTACCGCGACGCCGTGGCGCGGCTGGAACAACGCGAAACCCGCACTGCGCTGTATTTCCCGCTGCTGCAACACCTGCAGCTCGTCGATGCCGGCGGCGAGCCAGCCTGAAG
>CAZMVP010000050.1:2713-8925 GCA_964569355.1 uncultured Chromatiaceae bacterium
GGATGGGCAGGATCACGCCGGCCAGTTGCAGGCTGCCGACCGCCGTGGCGATCCAGCCTTTGGCCAGCACCAGCCGGTCGAAGCGGGCACTCAACTGGCTGCCGGGGTCCGCCACGCCGGGTGCGAGCCAGGTCAGCGGTGCAGCCGCTTCGAGGTTGCGGAGCGTGAGCTTGCCACCGGCCGACAGGCTGATGTCCGCCGCCACGAATCCGTCGGGCAATTCGGCGCGGACCTCGGCGGCAAGCCGGGCGAGCAGCAGGCTCGACGGCTTCAGTTGCCAGCGCAGCGGACCGAGGGCCAGGCGGCCACTGCCGAGCGTGAGGTGGCGGATCTCGCCGTGCCATGCCGTGCCGGTCACGCCGGAGGCCATGCCCGGCGGCAGGCCGAGCCAGCCGATGGCCACGCGCGCCGGAACCAGCATCACGAGCGACACCAGCAAGGCCACGCAGCCGGCCACGGTCAGCCACCGGAGGCGATATCCGTCCGCCAGCGATGCGCTGTCCGTCAACGCGGGGCCCGGTCCAGCACGAGGTTCGAGTTCACGCGGCCCGGTTCGCCGGCCGGGTCGAAGGTGGCCGACACGATGCCCAGTCCGTGGCGAGCCTGCACCGTCGAAAGCCAGGTCGCCAGCGCATCGAAGGGCACGTTCTCCATCCGCAGGCGGACACCGGTTGCGCCCTCCGGCTGGTTCCGCTTCAGGTAGGCTCCCAGCCCGCCATCGCGCGTCGAGCGGTCGATCAGCACGATCAGCGATTCACCAGTGCCCTGGGCCGCGGCCGGAGCGGAACCACCCTGGGGCCCGTAGCGGCTTGCCACCTGGTCAAGATCCGCGAGCAACTGGCGCTTTTGTTCGACATCGGCCGCCGCCCGCGCGCGCGTCGCATACAGCGGTCGCAGGCCCAGCGCATAGATGAGGGCAACCACCGCGAATGCCGCTGCGGCCAGCAAAAGCCATCGCTCGCGCGGCGCCAGCTTGTCGAACCACTCACGCAGGGCCGTGGCACTCATCGGCTGGCCTCAGGCATTGCCGCCACCTGCCACCGCGATGCGGATGCGGCCCTGGATCTGGTCGCCGTCGGAGTTTGACGACTGGATGTCCGCCTTCAGGTGGCCCCCTTCGCTGACCAGGCGGCGAATCGAGTCCAGCGCATCGGCGCTCGGCGCGCGGACCTGCAATTCCATGACTCCGGCCCGGTAGTTCATGGCCTCGATGTGCGCATCGCCGGTTTTGGCGACCGCCCCGGCAACGATCTTCAGGGTCTGCAGGAACTGCTGGCTGCCGGCGGCAGCGGCCATGGCGCCCGCACCCTGCAGCCGGGCATCGACGAGGCGCTCGAGGTTGCCGCCCGGCCCGACATCGACCTCGACACCCGGGAACGTGTAGCCCGCGGCCTGGCGCAACTCCGCCTGCAGCGCCGCACTTTCCCGCTTCAGGCGCCAGGTGTCGGCCCCGGCGACCAGGACCAGCGTGACGGCCAGCGCCGCGAGCAGGGCCGCCGCGAGCCGCCAGCGGGGCCAGTAGCTGGCCGCGCTGGAACGCGAGGCAAAGTCACCCTGCAGCAGGTTGATGCCGGGCTGGGTGACGATCGATGCGGCCAGACGCAGCAGCGCGCCGTCGGGCAGGCGACGGACCTCCAGGCTTTCGACCCGATCCTTGAAGCGTTCCCAGAAACTGTTCGGCAGGCCCTCCACGGTGGCGTCGTAGACCTGCAGGTGGCGCGGCGGCTGCGTGCCATCCGGGCCCGCCGGTTTCGGCTGGGCGAGCCACAGCTCCAGCATGCCCTCGAGCGCCGCGGGTTCGGTGACCACGGCATCGACGGCCGGATCCCGCAGGATCGCCTGGTGCTCCTCCAGCAGCAGGGTCGTGGTGCCGGTGACCTCCGACACGCCATCGCTGTCGGCATGCATCGCCTGGGCAGAGATGCCGGCCGCAGCAAGCTGCGCGATCCAGGACTCCATCCACTCGCGACGCACCACGGCGACGGCGACCTGGCCATCGGGCAGGCGCGGCCCTGCGGTGAAATGCAGGTCCTCGACATCCTCGGTCACGAGATCCTCGAGGGCGAAAGGGAGTGCCTGGGCGATGCGGGTCTGCCCCTTGACCGGCACATCGGCCCGGGTCCTGAGCACCCGGGTGGCCGGCACCATGGCCACGACCCGCCGGCCGGCACAGGCGCTGGCCGCCAGCGTCAACGGACCGGTGGCGGGCGCCACCACGCAGGCCCCGGTGGCATCTACCACGGCCCACTCACAACTCGGCGCACAGCTCGGGGCGCTGGCCGGGGCCGGCGCGGCATCCGTGGCGCCGGTGGCTCCCGTCCCGTGCGCGGAGGCCGCTGTGTCGGACGGCAGCAGGCGGATGACCAGGGTTTCGTTCATGGGTGGATCAGGGCCGTGGGCGGTTCCGTGTGTCGCACATCAGGCATTCAGTTAGCCTCGAACGTCCGGCGTCGGGTGCGCACCACCTCGCCATCACGCTCGAGGAGACTGTACATAGTGGACTGGGCCGTGCCAATTGAAGCAGACGCGGTTAACAGAAACCAGTTGCTGCGCACATCGAGCGGCAGGTCCTGGGGGATCTGGGCCGCGCCCGGCACGTCGGTGCGGAAATCCGCCGTCGATTCCCAGGTGCCGTCGACGAACGGTTTCATGTCGTCCGCGCTGGTGTTCTCCATCAGGGATGCCAGCACGAGCGCGCTGGCCGTGTTGACATTCAGCGGCCAGCTGTTGCCCTGCCGCGGCCGCGGCAGGGCCGTGACGTATGGCTGCAAGGCAGACCAGATCTCGCCGGTGTAACCCTCGATGGCCATGAGCTCGCTGGTCGAGGTGAACCAGAAGTTGGCCGGGCGATAGGGCGGCTCGCGGCTGGTGTAGCGATCATCCTCGGCGCCGTTCACTTCCGGCTGGGTATCAGGATCCAGCCAGTCGATGGTTGCCTCCACGAGTGCCTCGGCCGTGGTCGGGTCGAGCGGCCGCTCGATGTCCAGCAGGGTCAGCAACCGCCGGTACTGGTCGGCAGCCGGTCCATTGCGCTTGCCGTCGGCGCCGATCAGGCTGTTCAGGTCGAAGCGGCCCTGCTGGTCCTGCAGGAAGCCCTCGAGGCTGCCACCTTCCACCTTGAAGGCCAGCGGCCTCGCCCAACCCTCGTTCGTGGCATCGATGCCGCCGGAGCCGTTCTGGCGGAAATCCTCGGCCAGGCCGAACTTGGCGAAGACCTCGCCACCGAGATCGTACTGCCGTGCCTGGTCCTGGAGCAGCAGGTTCTCGGTACGGCGCATCTCCACGCTGGTCTGCCACAGCAGGTTGACCGCCAGCACCGTGGCAATCGCCACCACGAGGATGGCGGTGAGCGCGGCGATGCCCCGCTGGCGAAATCGCGGCTTCATTGCACCACCTCGATCAGCCGGTCGATTTCCCCCCAGTCCTTGAGCGTCAGCGTCATCTGCACGGCACGCGGCCGACCGACGGCCCCGCCGGTCGGGTTGTCGAGCGGGGGCCACTGCTGCTGCCATTGCTGTTTCCCGCCCTGCGTATCAAGGAACAGGAACTTCACGTCCTCGACGCCGGCCAGCAGTTCCTCGGTGCGTGGTTCCTGACCCAGCACATGGTCGGGCACCGGCCAGTAGTCGCGGAACAGCTTGCCGTCGTCCAGACGATACTGGACGCGCTGCAGGGTGCCGCGATAGGGCCGCTGGGCGGGGTTGGCCCAGCCATTGCGCGTCAGGCGCAGCAGGTAGTCGCCACGGCCGTCGGCCAGGAACGGCACCTCGCGCTGGTTGCCGAGTTCGTCCCGGACATAGCGCGGATCGGCACTGCCGATGTCGAAGCTGATCAGCCGGATGGCGCGTTGCAGGGCGGCCAGGCGCGCATCCTGCTCCCCGGCCAGCGTGCCCTGGTTGACGATGGTGTTGAGTCCGCCAAGCGCCATCACGCCGATGATCGCGAAGATGCCCATCGCGACCAGCAGCTCGAGCAGCGTGAAGCCGGCCTCCGGCGATCGGCGCGTCAAGGCGCGGACTCCAGCGGCAGCCAGTCCGCGCCGGCAGCCGGATTGGCGGCGGGCTGGGCCGGTGGCGGCTGGCCGAGGAAGCCCGTGAGCGTGGTGATCACCGCGTCCGGCTTGCTGGCAAAGGCCACGGAGATGTCGACGCGGCGGATGGCCTCGAGGTCGGTCTTCACGACCTTGATCGTGTATCGCCAGTTGTCGCGCGCCATCTCGACCTCATCCGAGCGGGTGCCGATGGCCGGGAACTCATCGAGCAGGCGCAACCGCGTCATCTCGTTCAATGCGATCCAGTGGGCGATGGTCTTGTCGCGCAGGCGGCTCGTTGCCGTGACCGTCTGGTTGACCTGCCCGAAGGCCGCCATCAGGCCGAGCGCCACGATGACCAGGGCCACCAGCACTTCCAGCAGCGTGAAGCCGCGCTGGCCGCGGGACGGCCTAGCCGTCATCTTTCTCGACCTTGGTGCTGCCATCGGTTTCCACGGCGAGCGAGTAGCCGCGATCCTCCTCGCGGCTGCGGATCGTGACCTTGAACGCGTCGCTGATGTCCCCGGAGGAATAGATGAACAATTGCGGCTTGTAGACCTTCTCCACGTCCTTCGCGCTGCGTTCGAGGTTCACGGCCCGGCCGCCGATCTCGAGCTCGAAGCCGAAGACCGCGGGCAGCGTGTGCGGGGCAAAGACGTCCTCGGTGACCGGTTTCCAGGTGTCATCCGACGGATCCAGCAGGTTGCCGCGATCGTAGATCGCGAACTCGTAGTGGTCCGGATAGAAGCGCAGCCCGAGCTCGTGGGCCTGGAAGGATGCATCCTCCAGCGCCAGGCCAATCAGGGTCTGCAGGCGCTCCGTCTCGCGCCGGAGTTCCTTGTCGGCGCCACCGGCAACCCCGACGGCCAGCGTGAACATCGTGGCGATGATGCCGATGATGAAGACCACCACCAGCAGTTCAAGGAGGGTGAATCCCCGGGCATCACGTCGACCGATGCGGGGCGCCACTACTTGTCGAGTTGCCAGTTGCCCACGTCGGCGTCAGGACCCTCGCCGCCGGGCTGGCCGTCCCGCCCGAGCGTGTAGATGTCGAAGGAGCCGCCGTTCTTGCCGGGACTCTCGTAGACATAGGGCCGATTCCACGGATCCCTGGGCAGGCGGTCCAGGTACCCGCCTTCGGGCCATTTCTGCGAGGTGTCCTGCGGCGGCGTGACCAGCGCGTCCAGGCCTTCCTGGCTGGTCGGGTAGCGGAAGCGGTCGAGGCGATAGAGCTTGAGCGCACTCTCGATGGCGCGGATGTCCTGCTTCACCTTGGCGCTCTGCGCGTCGTCGATCCGGTTGATGACATTGGGCGCGATCAGGGCGGCCAGGATGCCCAGGATGACCACCACCACCATGATCTCGATCAGCGTGAAGCCGCGAGCGGCCCGCCACGATCCATCTGCGAACTTCATGAATTGACCCTGTGAATCTGCGATGATCCGCTGCCAGCCAAAGCCGCGGAAAGCCCGGGCCGATTATCTGCCAGCCCCGGGGCCGTGTCAGCAGTTTTCACCCAGAATTCATCTAGTGAAGCCAAGCAGCAGAAAAATAACATTTTCTCCATTTCTGCCGTCGTCATCCCTGGCTTGGGCCACCGGCTTTGCCGTGCTGCTTGTCGCGCTGCAGTTCCTGCCGCCGGACTGGCACCGTGCACTGTGGTTCGACCGTGCCGCGATCGACCACGGGCAGTGGTGGCGCCTTCTGACGGGCAACCTCGTGCATCTCGGCTGGCGTCACCTCGCGCTCAACGTCAGCGCGTTGCTGATCGGCATCTGGGTGTTTTACCCGGCCCGCACGCCGATCGCCTGGGCCATCGCCCTGGTCGTGTGCGGGGTGGCCAGCAGCCTGGGCCTGTATTTCTTCAGCCCGGAAGTGATGTGGTGCGTGGGCATGTCCGGTGCGCTGCACGGCCTGCTGATGATCGGCGCGATCGACTGGATCCGGCAGGGCGACCGCATGGGCTGGCTCCTGCTGTTCGCGTGGACCGGCAAGCTCGCCTGGGAGCAGACGCATGGCGCCATGCCGTTTTCCGCCGAAACCCTGAGCGCGCCTGTCGTGGTCGATGCCCACCTGTGGGGCGCCATTGGCGGCCTGCTGTATGTTGCACTTGAACACCTGTATCGCCGCTGGAGAACCGTGACATGACCGAAGCCACCACGACCACCGACGCCGGCCAGAA
>CAZMVP010000050.1:9025-11791 GCA_964569355.1 uncultured Chromatiaceae bacterium
CACTGGCCGGGGAGGTCGCCCTCGTCAGCGGCGCGAGCCGCGGCATTGGCGCCGCCATCCTGGTCGCATTGGCCCGGGCCGGCGCGCGAGTGATCGGCACGGCCACGTCGGCGGCCGGCGCCGATGCCATCACTGCCCGCTGCCGGGAACTCAACCTCGACGGGCGCGGGATCGAGCTCGATGCCTCGTCGGCCGCATCGGTTGCCGCCGCCGAGAAGGACATCGGCAGCCACGAGGGGACGGTGTCGATCCTGGTCAACAACGCCGGCATCACCCGCGACAACCTGCTGTTGCGGATGAAGGACGAGGAGTGGCAGGCGGTGCTCGACACCAACCTGTCATCGGTCTTCCTGATGAGCAGGACGTTCGTCCGCGGCATGCTGAAACTGCGCCGTGGCCGGGTCATCAACATTTCGTCGGTCATCGGCCAGATGGGCAATGCGGGGCAGGCCAACTATGCCGCGTCGAAGGCCGGCATCGTCGGCTTCTCGAAGTCGCTGGCGCGCGAAGTGGGCAGCCGCGGGATCACGGTGAATGTCGTGGCGCCGGGCTTCATCCAGACCGACATGACCGAAGGACTGCCGGAGGAACAACGCGCGAAGCTGACCGCACAGATGGCGCTGCAGCGCCTGGGGACCGTGGACGACGTGGCCGGCGCGGTGCTGTTCCTTGCTTCGCCGGCCGGGGCCTATGTCACGGGCGAGACGTTGAATGTCAATGGCGGCCTGCTGATGAGCTGAGCCAGGGGCCGGCCCGCGAGGGTATTTTTTTGCAGTGCTAGATTGGTTCCGGGGCTTAACTTAGAATACCGGCCGGTCAGGGGGACGGGCCTGCGTGTCGGCAGGCCGCCCGCCTGTCTGGTCGGACTCACGAAGAGGATATGGCAAACATGAGCAGCATTGAGGCACAGGTCAAGAGCATCGTCGCCGAACAACTCGGCGTTAAGGAAGAAGAAGTCACCAACCAGGCTTCCTTCGTCGATGACCTCGGCGCCGATTCACTGGATACAGTCGAGCTGGTCATGGCGCTCGAGGAAGAATTCGAAACCGAGATCCCCGACGAGGATGCGGAGAAGATCAAGACCGTACAGCAGGCGATCGACTACATCAGCCAGCGCTCGGCGGCGTCCTGATCCAGCGCCCATACCGGACAGCGGATGACCAAAAGACGCATCGTCGTCACCGGGATGGGGATCATCTCCCCGGTGGGAAATGAGCTGGAACCAGCCTGGCAGAATGTCGTCGGTGGCCGGTCCGGCATCGGTCCGATCACCGACCTCGACGTCAGCCAGTTCTCGACCCGCTTTGGCGGCAGCATCCGCGACTTCGATGCCAGCCAGTATGTGCCCGCCAAGGATCTCAAGAAGATGGACCCCTTCATGCACTTCGGGATCGCCGCGGCGTCCCAGGCCATCCTGCATGCGGGGCTCGCCGACAGCGGATACTCGTCAGACCGCATCGGCGTCGCGATCGGTTCGGGCATCGGCGGCATCGGCACGATCGAAAGCAACCACGAGCGCCTGACGGAAGGCGGCCCACGCAAGATCTCGCCGTTCTTCGTGCCGGCGAGCATCATCAACATGGTCTCCGGGCATGTGTCGATCCAGCACGGCTATCGAGGGCCGAACATCGCGCTCGTCAGCGCCTGCACCACGGCCACCCATTCCATCGGCATGGCCGCGCGCTTGATCGCCCACGGCGATGCCGACGCCATGGTGGCCGGTGGCGCAGAGCACGGCATCACGCCGCTCGGGCTCGGCGGATTCTGTGCGGCCCGCGCGCTCTCCCAGCGCAACGACGACCCGCAGGCGGCCAGCCGGCCCTGGGACCGGGATCGCGACGGATTCGTGCTGAGCGACGGTGCCGGCTGCCTCGTGCTCGAGGAGCTCGAGGCGGCGCGCAAGCGTGGCGCACAACTGTTTGCCGAAGTCGTCGGGTTCGGCATGAGCGCGGACGCCTTCCACATCACCGCACCACCGGACAACGGCGACGGTGCCCGGGCCTGCATGGCTGCTGCGCTCAGGGATGCCGGCATGAGTCCTGATGGCATCGACCACATCAATGCCCACGGCACGTCGACGCCACTCGGCGACGTGGCGGAAACCCGGGCGATCCACGGGGTGTTCGGCGCCCACGCGGGGAAGATCGCGGTTAGCTCCACCAAGTCGACGACCGGCCACCTGCTGGGTGCTGCCGGCGCGGTGGAGGCGATCTTCAGCGTGCTGGCCATCCGCGACCAGGTGGCCCCGCCGACGATCAACCTCGAAGCACCGGGCCCGGACTGCGACCTCGACTACGTGCCGAAAACCGCCCGGCAGATGCCGATCACCAACGTGCTCACCAATTCCTTCGGATTCGGTGGCACCAACGGCAGCCTGATCTTCCGCCGGATCTGACGCCCGCTGCCAGCGCCATGGGGCAGGGCATGCGGGAGGGCGACACGCGCGGTGGCCGGGCACTGGCTCCCGCGCCGGTGTCATTGCCCGATGCTTTCGATCTGCTGGCGCTGCACGCCGCGAATCCCCGCCGCTATCCGTTCCTGCTCGAGACGACGACTGCGGTCGTCGCCGTTGATGACAAGGGCGATGAAGAGGGCGATGACAAGGCAGACGCCTGGGACCTGCTGTTCGCCTTCCCCGGCGAGACGTTGTGCCTTGGTGCCGACTGGACCCTGCAAGGGCCCGGCAGCGATCCGGCGTCGCGGCCGGATTTCCTCGAAGCGCTGGATCGATGGTGGCAAGCCACCAGTCCTGGTGCCGGATTCGGC
>CAZMVP010000051.1:0-11655 GCA_964569355.1 uncultured Chromatiaceae bacterium
TTCCGGGACAACGTCCGCGTGATCGAGCGTGCCTGCCGCATCACGAAGGTCGATCGCCAGGAGCACCTGATCGCGGGCCACATCCGGCCCTGGCGGGACAGCGGCAACGAGGCGCGGCTCGACGGCGAGAACGGCCTGCTGCTGACCCCGACCGTGGATCACCTGTTCGACAAGGGCTTCATCTCCTTCGAGGACGACGGCCGGCTGATCGTCTCGCCCGTGGCCGATCCGGTTTCGCTCCGGCGCATGGGTGTTGATCACTCGGCAGGCATCAATGTCGGCGCATTCTCGCAGGGCCAGCGGCACTATCTCGATTTCCATCGGGAGAATGTCTTGCGGATGGCGCGAGGGATCACGAGAGTCGGCGACTACGGATAGGCCCGAGGTGGCAAACCTGCCAGGGTTTCAACAGGGCGAATCCCGAGGAGAATCCGGTTGACCACCACCCCACGACCCCAGCCTGTCGCACTTCGCATCGAACTGCGCAACGTGACGCCGCTTGTCTGGCGGCGCGTCATGGTTTCCAACCAATGGACGCTCGCGAGCCTGCATCACTACCTGCAGTGGGTCCTGGGCTGGACGGACACGCATGCCCATGAATTCGAGGTTGGCCAGAGCGTGGTGGCACCGGACTGGTGGATCGCCGAAGTCGGCACGGACACGGATGCCCACCATTATCGCGACGAACGGCGGGTTTCCGTCGCCGCGGTGGTCGCGGAGCTGGGCGTGCACGGTGAGTTCGAGTATCGCTATGACATGGGCGATGGCTGGGAACACCGAATCATCATTGAACGAACACCCGCGCACTGGTCCGCCAATGAGCTGCCCTTGCCGACGTGCCTGGCAGGAGAGAATGCCTGCCCACCCGACGATGTGGGCGGGCCACATGGCTATCAAATGTTCCTGGAGACGATCGCCGATGCCGGCCATGAAGACCACGGCGACCTGCTGCGTTGGATCGGCGGCGTGTTTGATCCGCAGGGTTTCGATCTGAACCGGCTGAATCGGGACTGGAAGGGGTCGAAGCGGCGTCGACGGTGATGATCCGATCGCAATCCTTGCAATCAGCCGACACGCTCGGTGATGGAGGCCGGATTCTGTCGGCAGTCCAGTATGGCAACAACGGCAGCCACGTCGTCGTTCAGTTCGTAGTAGATGGCGAAAGGGAATCGCTCAGCGAGCGAACGATGCAGGCGATCGTCGGACTTGGGGTGAATGCCGGCATACAGATCCAGTGCGTCAATGTCTGCATAAACGCTGTCGAGGAAATAGTCACTGACGCCGGCTTGTTGCCGCTCATAGAACACGTAGCCTTCCAGCAGATCGGCTTCCGCCGAACGCGCTATCCGGACATGTGCCACGTCAGCCTGCTTTGATCCGGGCGCGAATGCGCTCCTTGGCCTCGGCCCAGGATGAAGTGGGTTCGTTGCCGGTGTCCAGGCGCCGCAGGCGTTCTGCCAGTACATCCTTGTGCCGGGCAGGGGCGATGCCGCCGTCCGCCTGTACGCGCAGTGAGTCCCACAGCCGTTCCATGAGCAGCAGCTTCTCGGCCACGGGCTTTGAAATGTCGGCGGTGGTCATGGCGAGTCCGGGATGTCCTTGCTTCGAGTTTACTGGATGGCCGCACCTGCTCGCGCAGGTCAAAGCCAAGATTTTGATTCATTAAGGGTTTGATCGGAACGAAGTCGGTTCAGCTACAACCTTAGCTACACATCCAATTCCCGGCCAGGAATCTCATCGGGCTGCAAGTCGCGACGTTTGTGAATGACTGCCAGGATTTCGATATGCGCGGGTTTCTCGTCGCTGCGGATCTCGTAGAGGATGCGCCACGAGAACTCGGGCACCTCGCGCACGGTGTCCAGGTTCTACAACACGCTTGGCGTAGAAGCGTGAGTCACGCGCAATGTAGTCATGGATTTCGCGCAGCTGTGTTCGTGCGTGGCGCGTCCACTTCACCATGCCTGGATTTCTTGGCGCAGTTCCTGGAGTGGGATGCTGTCTCCATTGTCGGCGTCGCGCTGGCCACGGCGGATGTTCTCCAGCACATAGAGCCGGTACATGATTTGATCCATGTCCGCGCTGTCCGGCAGGCGAGTAATGGCGTCCAGGGCTTCCTGTTTGGGGGTGGCTGCACCGCTCATGGGGCGTCTCCGTTGGCAAGTGCCCCGAGTCTACACCCGGACGACCGGGTGATACTCCAAGCGCCGGTCGACCCAATCCGGCTACAAGTCCGGCTCAGGCGGGATCGGACACCCGCCGAGGCTATTCCACGTTCTGCACCTGCTCCCTGATCTGCTCGATCAGCACCTTCATGTCCACCGCATGCCGCGTGGTCTCCGTATCGGCGGACTTGGATGCCAGCGTGTTGGCCTCCCGGTTGAGCTCCTGCACCAGGAAGTCGAGCCGCCGGCCGATGGGTGCGTCGGCCTTGAGGTTGTCGCGGAACTCGGCGATGTGAGAGCCCAGGCGGTCGAGTTCCTCGCTGACGTCGATCTTCTGCGCAAGTAGTGCGATTTCCTGCTCGAGCCGCTCGGGATTGGCGGGCACGCCGAGGGCAGCGATTCGTTCGGCCATCCGTTCGCGGATGCGGGCCAGCACGTCGGGGAGTCGCGCAACGACATCCGCGACATGGGATTCGATCTCTTCGAGCCGGCGCTCGAGCATCTCCGCGATGCGGCCGCCTTCGCGGGCCCGCGCTTCATCGAGGTCTGCAATCACGGTAGTGAAGGAAGCCAGCACATGCGGGAAGAGTTCCGCCGGATCGCGCTCGTCGGCCTCCAGCAGGCCGGGCCAGCGCAGCACGTCGAGCGGACTCACCGGCGAGGGATTGGGCAGGGCGCTGGAAACCGCCTTCAGGTGGGTTACCACCTGTTGCAGCACGGCTGTGTTCAGGTGGGCTGGCGGGCCTTGCTGGTCGGTGGAGCGGACAGACAGGCTGGCCTCGACCCGGCCGCGCCCGAGCTTCGCCGTGGCGAGCTGGCGCAGTTCGGTCTCCAGGCCGCGACAGAAGTCCGGCACCTTGAGCTGGACTTCGAGATAGCGGTGGTTGATGGACCGGGCTTCCCACAGCAGCTGGCTGCGGTTGGCCTCTTCGTCGGTACCGGTCGCGACCTCGGCCCGGGCAAAGCCGGTCATGCTGCGGATCACGCGACGTCCCGCACGGTTCTGGCAAAAAGTCGCTGCATCGGTTCGGGGTGGCGCTTAGACTGTCGGGACTGCGAACGCCATTGTAGTGCCGCGCTGCCTGAATGCCACGCCTGATCCCCACTGAATCCCGTATCCGGTCGGAGTTGCCTTGCGCCTCGAACATGCCAAGCTGAGCCTGATTGGCGACCGCGAGGAGAACCAGGATCGGGTCGGGGTGATCCAGGCGGAGAAGGCCAGCCTTTTGATTGCGATCGATGGCATGGGCGGGCACTCCGACGGTGCCAGGGCGGCCCAGGTGGCCAGCGAAACCGTCGCCGAGGCCTTCAAGCGGGTCTCGCACCCGATCTTCGATCCGATCGGCTTCCTGCATCTCGTCATCGGCCGGGCCCACCTGAATCTCGTGAACCTCGGCGCCAAGCTGTCCATGGAGGCCCGTCCGCGGGCGACCTGCGCGCTCTGCCTCGTGCAGGATGATGCGGCGTTCTTCGCCCATGTCGGCGACAGCCGGATCTATCACTTGCGCGGCGGTGCCGTCCGCGAACGCACGCGCGACCACAGCCATGTGGAACTGCTGCTGCAGGAGGGCGTGATCACCGAAGCGGAGATCGCGGCCCATCCGATGCGGAATTTCGTCGAGTGCTGCCTCGGCGGCGATGCCTGGTTGCCGGGCATGACGATCACGCACCAGAAGCGGCTCGAACCGGGCGATGTGCTGCTCGTCTGTACCGATGGCCTGTGGTCCGGCGTCGGCGACGAGATGATCGCGTCGCTGGCCGCCAACGGCGACCCGCTGGCCGGTGGCTTGCGCAAGCTCGGCGAGCAGGCGGTGCGCGCGAGTGGCCCGTACAGCGATAATACGTCTGCGGCGGCCCTGCGTTTCCTGGGTCCTGGCTGAGGAGACGAACCCATGAGTCCGGCGGCACGAGTGACCCGGCCCAGCGGACGGGCCGCGGATGAGCTTCGACCCTTGAGTTTCGCCACGGCGTTCACGCGCCATGCCGAAGGCTCGGTGCTGGCAAGCTTCGGCGATACCCGCGTGCTGTGCACGGCCAGCGTGGAAGCTGGCGTGCCACCCTTCATGCGCAACAGCGGCCGCGGGTGGATCACGGCGGAATACGGCATGCTGCCGCGCTCGACGCACACCCGATCCCGGCGCGAGTCGGCGCAGGGCAAGCAGACTGGCCGTACCCAGGAAATCCAGCGGCTGATCGGCCGCTCGTTGCGGGCCGCGGCCAACCTGCAGGCGCTGGGCGAGCGCACGATCACCCTCGATTGCGACGTGTTGCAGGCCGATGGCGGCACGCGCACGGCAGCGATTTCCGGCAGCTATGTCGCGCTCCAGCTCGCGGTGCAGACCCTGGTGAGCTCCGGCGCGATCGCCTCGAATCCCCTGCACGGGCAGGTCGCGGCCGTGTCGGTCGGCATCTACCGTGGCCTTTCCGTTCTCGACCTCGACTATGCCGAGGACAGCGCGGCGGAAACCGACATGAACGTCGTGATGAACGAAGCCGGCCAGTTCATCGAGGTGCAGGGCACGGCGGAAGGCCATGCGTTCCGCCGCGAAGAGCTGAACGGCCTGCTGGATCTCGCGGGGCTCGGCATCCGCGGCATCATGGAAGCCCAGACCGCCGCCATCGAGGCGAGCCGGCGCGGCTGACGGCCATGGCGGAGCTCGTGCTTGCGAGCGGCAATGCCGGAAAGCTGCGCGAGTTCCAGCAGCTGCTCGGTCCGGGCTGGCGGATCCGGCTGCAATCGGAGTTCGGCTTGGCCCCCATCGAGGAAACCGGTTCGACCTTCCTGGCCAATGCCCTGCTCAAGGCCCGGCACGTGGCGCACGCTACCGGCCTGCCAGCCCTGGCCGATGATTCGGGCCTCGAGGTGGATGCGCTCGGTGGGGCGCCGGGCGTGTATTCGGCCCGCTATGCCGGGCCTGGTGCCGATGACGAGGCCAACAATCGCAAGCTGCTGGCTGCCCTGGCCGATATCCCGGCCGATCGGCGCACCGCACGCTTTCGTTGCCTGCTCGTCTGGCTCACGCCGGACGAACATCGGCCGCCGCTCATTGCCGAGGGGACCTGGGAGGGCCGGATCCTGACGGCGCCCCGGGGCACGGGCGGCTTCGGCTATGACCCGCTGTTCCTCGATCCGGTATCCGGCCGGTCCGCGGCCGAGCTCGACCCGGATTCGAAGAATCGCTCCAGCCACCGGGGCCACGCGTTGCGGAGGCTGCGATCCCTGCTGGGAGCGCGGAGCCTGAACCACATATAAGGCTTCCGGCAGCACGGGCCAGTTGCTTTGGACCAGGTTTTATGCACAGGGGTGGCCTGGGTGCCAGATATCATGCAGATAGCGCATAGTGCTTAAGCGTTACTGTTCAAAGACATGCCTATCTCATTGTTTATACAGACGAATCACGGATGGCTAAAACTTGAGCAATCCGATGGATTCTCACGCTGCGCAAGCGCAGAGACCTCCTGCCAAGGGGCTTTCCACAGACTTATCCACAGCAATTGTGGATAAGTGGATCGCTGATCCGCGGCTTGCAGCGAGGCCATGTTCTGGCTATCCTCTCGCGCCCCGGTGGGCGCCGCCTTTGGGCTCCGGGCCATGAATTCCCGCCCATAGCTCCCATCCACTGCCGCCGTACCGTCTGCCGTACTGTCCTGAGGTGATCCGTGAAAGCCGACATCCATCCCGCCTACACTGAAGTCAAGGTCACCTGCAGTTGCGGGAACGAGTTTGTCACCGGATCGACGCTGGGCCACGACCTCGCCGTTGAAGTCTGCTCGGCCTGCCATCCGTTCTACACCGGCAAGCAGAAGATCCTCGACACGGCCGGTCGCGTCGACAAGTTCCGCAAGAAGTACAGCCGCGCCGGCTGATCCCTCGACGGTCCGCGTCCCGCCAGGCGACGGAACCCCTGACCACGCCTGCCACCCATCGCCGGAAGCGTGATGCTCCGCGGGTGCGCACACTGGCTGCCTTCCCTATAATGCGCAGTGATCCGCACGCCGTGTGGCCCCACCGCAAAGTCTGGCAACATCATGAGTGAGTCGAAGAACAAGGGCGGTCAGCTCTACACCGTCACCAACAAGGCCTCGGGCGAGAAGTTCGAACTCAAGGCACACAGCGGGTCCACCGGTCCCGACGTGCTGGATATCCGCAGCCTGTACACGAGCCAGGGGCTGTTCACCTACGATCCCGGCTACGGCTCAACGGCCAGCTGCGAGAGCAAGATCACCTACATCGACGGCGACGCGGGCATCCTGATGTACCGCGGTTACCCGGTGGAACAGCTGGCCGCGAAAAGCTCGTTTCTCGAGGTGGCCTGGCTCCTGCTCTATGGCGAGCTGCCAACCCAGGTCCAGCTGGCCGATTTCGATCGCACGATCCGCACGCACACGATGCTGAACGAGACGATCCTGCGGCTGTTCACCGGGTTCCACTACGATGCCCATCCGATGGCGATGGTGGCAGGCGTGGTGGCCTCGCTCTCGGCCTTCTACCACGACACCACGGACATCCATAACCCGCGGCATCGGGACATCTTCGCCCACCGCATCATTGCCAAGCTGCCGACCATTGCCGCGGCTGCCTACAAGCACACGATGGGCCAGCCCTTCATGTACCCGCGCAATGACCTCGGCTACTGCCAGAACCTGCTGCACATGTTCTTCGCGGTGCCGGCGGAGCCCTACCACATCGACCCGGTGGCGGCCGAAGCGCTCGACCTGCTGTTCATCCTGCACGCCGACCACGAGCAGAACTGCAGCACCTCGACGGTACGCATGGCCGGCAGTTCCGGCACCAACCCCTACTCGGCGATCTCGGCCGGCATCTCGGCCCTGTGGGGTCCGGCGCACGGCGGCGCCAATGAGGCGGTGCTGAAGATGCTCGAGCAGATCGGCACCAGCGCCAACATCCCGAAGTTCATCGCCAAGGCCAAGGACAAGGACGATCCCTTCCGGCTGATGGGCTTCGGCCACCGCGTGTACAAGAACTACGATCCGCGGGCGACAATCATCCGCGAGAAGTGCCACGAGGTCCTGGCCCGCGTCGGCGGCGACGGCCCGCTGTTCGAACTCGCGCTGAAGCTCGAGGAACTGGCCCTCAAGGATCCGTACTTCGTCGAGAAGAAGCTCTATCCGAACGTCGATTTCTACTCGGGCATCATCTACCACGCGCTCGGCATCCCGAAGTCGATGTACACGGTGATGTTCGCCATCGCCCGCACGGTCGGCTGGGTGGCCCACTGGATGGAGATGATCACCGATCCGGACGGCCGCATCGGCCGTCCCCGCCAGCTCTACACCGGTCCGACCCGGCGGGACTACGTCGAGCCGACGAAGCGCTGAAGGCGCTGCCGGTCGGGGCTCAACCTCCGGCCGGTCCGCCCTCGACCAGCCCGGCCGCAACCATTGCGGCCACCTGCTTCAACCCGGCGCGCTTCATCGGCCGGCCATCCACTGCGCTGAGCGGTGCCTGGCCACGCCAACGCAACGGGAATACGGCAGCCACGAAGGCGCAGTCCTGCGCCGTGAACTGGTACACCGGAACCTCCTCGACGGCATCGCGGCGCAGCTTGAAGCGGCGGGCACCGGTGCGGAAGCCGATGCCGAGGGTCTCGAGCGCTGCACCCACGGCCTCGGGGGCGTCATCGAAAAGGTGCAGTTCGACGCGGGAGTGGGGCGTGGCATTGCCGCCGAGCACGTCGCCCACCAGGCATGGCTCGAAGCCGGCCAGATCCACCATGACGGCCATCGCGGCCCGACGCAGGCTTTCCAGCAGTGCCGGCTGCGTGTCGGCATGGAAGATGCGGATCCGTTCGGCCAGGGCGGCTTCGATTTCGCCATTGTTCGGCAGCGGCGCATTCCGGCCGAGCCCCAATCGGGTCGCGGCCTTCTCCTTGGCCCCGCGATAGTCCGCCAGGCCCTCCTCCTGGATGATGCGTGCGGCTTCGGCGGCCACGGCAAGCCGCCGGTGGTCAGAAGATCTGGCTGCCATCGGCCACCCCTTCGCCAGTCGGGCTGGCCGCACCGCTGGCGTGCATGCCGCCGCTGTCGGTGCCGAGGCTGGCAAGGTCGCTCTCGCGGAACAACTCGAACATCGCGTCCGGCGTGTTGGCGAGCGCCAGCAGGCCGGAGCTTGCCGAGATCCGGGCCGTCACGATGTCGGCGGGGCGTTTGAGCGGCGCCTCGGGCATGTCCTTCAGCGCATCGGCCATGAAGTACATCCACATCGGCAGCGCCGTGCGGCTGCCCTCCTCGTGGCCACCCAGCGACCGGTCCTGGTCGAAGCCCACCCAGGCTGTCGCCACCAGCTCGGCGTTGAAGCCGCTGAACCAGGCATCCCGGCGATCGTTCGACGTGCCAGTCTTGCCGGCGAGATCGGCACGGCCGAGCGCGCGGGCGCGCCGCCCGGTGCCGTGCTCGATGACATCGCGCATCATGTCGTACATCAGGTAGGCATTCTCGGCGGTGATGACCCGCGGGGCGCTGTCGATGCCGGCCAGGAATGCCGGTGTCTCCAGCGCATCGGGATGCCAATTGCCGGCCTGCGCGATCATGGTTTCGGCATCCAGGTAGGTTGGGATCTCGGGCCCCGGGCCCGCCACGGGAGTCTGCGCGCTGATGAGTTGCGACGTGACGGCCGGCCGCTCGGCGGTGCTGTCCCAGTGGTCCGTGCAGGCATCGCACACCGCCAGATGTGGTGCCTCGTGGAGCACCTTGCCGCTCGCGTCGAGGATGCGATCGATCAGGTACGGCTCGACGCGATGCCCGCCATTGGCGAACACCGCGTAACCGGCCGCCATCTCGCGCGGCGAGGCGACGCCACTGCCCAGCACCATGGTCGGGTTGCGCGGCATCACGCTGTCGGGCAGCCCGAAGGGTTTCAGGTGGCGGACCGTTTCATTGATCCCGGTCTTGAGCAGGATGCGGATGGACACGAGGTTCAGCGAACTCACCAGGGCTTCCCGCATCCTCGTGGGGCCGTAGAACCGGCCGCTGTTGTTCTCCGGTCGCCACGTGGACTGGCTCGCGTTGTCGAACACGATCGGGGCATCGTTGATCACGGTGGCCGGCGTGAAGCCATGTTCGAGGGCGGCCGAGTAGACGAACGGCTTGAATGACGAACCCGGCTGGCGCTTGGCCTGGATCGCCCGGTTGAACTTGCTGGCGAAGAAGTCGTAGCCGCCCGACAGCGCCACCGTGGCCCCGTCGCGGGGGTCGAGCGCCACGAGCGCGCCCTGCACCACCGGCAACTGCGACAGCATCCAGCCGCGGTTGACAGTGCGGAGCAGGTAGACCACGTCACCCACGGCGACCATGTCGCCTGCGGTGCGCGGCGTGGCGCCGACGGTGCTGTCGTCGATGAACCGGCGCCAGTGCAGCTCGGACCAGGGCACGGTGACCACGCCGACGTCATGCACGAAGAAACGGGCGGCATCGTGGCCGGGCAGCGCCGTCACGACGGCGGGAAACAGGTCGGGGTGCGTGGGATAGGCGTCGAGCAGGCGCTGGAGCGCGGCGTTGCGCGACAGGCCGGTATCCAGGTGCTTCAGGTCCTTATGGTCGAGTGGCCCGCGATAACCATGCCGCCGGTCGTATTCCAGCAGGGCCGTGCGCAGGGCCCGCTCGGCACTGGCCTGCAGGTGGCTGTCGATCGTGGTGACCACGCGATAACCGGCGTTCGTGGCTTCCGGTCCGAAGCGCGTCACCATCTCCGCGCGGACCATCTCGGCAATGTACGGGGCATCGAGCTCCACGGCCGGTCCATGCTCCCGGGACTCCATCGGGCTGGCCAGCGCCGTCGTCAGCTCTGTCTCGTCGATGAAGTGCAGCTCGTGCATCCGCCGCAGCACGTAGGCCCGGCGCTCGCTCGCGCGCTCCGGGTTGGACACCGGGTTGAGTTGCGACGGTGCCTTGGGAATGCCGGCCAGCGTGGCCGCCTCGGCGATGCTGAGGTCCTTCAGGTTCTTGCCGAAATACACCTCGGCCGCGGCGGCGATGCCGTAGGCGCGCTGGCCAAGGAAAATCTTGTTCAGGTACAGCGCGAGGATTTCCTGCTTGCTGAAGGCATGCTCGATCTGCAGGGCCAGCAAAAGCTCGCGGGCCTTGCGGACGAAGGTGCGTTCGGAAGTCAGGAAGTAGGCACGGGCCAGCTGCTGGGTGATCGTGCTGCCGCCCTGCGTGCGCCGGCCGGTCAGCGCATAGTTGATGCCGGCGCGCATCAGGCCCTGGTAGTCGAAGCCGGGATGCTGGAAGAAGCGGTCATCCTCGGCGGCGAGCACGGCATGGACGACCACTTCGGGCAGGTCGGCGTAACGGACCGGGATCCGCCGGACGCTGCCGAGCTGCGCAATGAGACGCCCGTCACGGGAATAGACCCGAAGCGGCATCTGCAGCGGCACATCCCGCATGGTTTCAACCGATGGCAGGCTGGGCGCCAGGAAGTACCAGGCGGCTGCGATAGCCGCGCCAGCCGCGATCACGAGGGTCAGGACGGTGCCCGCCAGCCCCAGAATTGCCCGAATCAGGAATTTCATTGCAGAAGAGGGAAAAGTCCCTTGCGCCCCTCGGGTCGATTATGCATATTGGCTCCGGTTTTTGGGCAAACCCGCTGAAAGGTGGGGACGCAAAGCCACCGGTCTAAGGGACTGCGCAAGGTTTGGCATCTGACGACACGCAGGTGCCACGAGGGGTGCAGGGTTCTATGATAGCGGGGCTGCCGAACGACGAAACGTCCTTGTGTGTTCGTGGTTCGCACCCGCTCGCATTCGACCTCCCTCCAGACTCTGGTGATTTCGTGTCCTTGAAACCGGTATAGAGCCGGCCAGTGGAGCGCGTGACGTCGCGTTTTACTTGGCAGCAATATATGGTTAAATCATGGTTGTGACGCGCCGAAGACGTTGTTCGCACAACCTCCGGAGTTAGAAGGGAAAAGCAGTGCTTTTCGGCCCACGTTCCAAGCCGCTGGTCGGCCTTGACATAACCACCTCCTCGATCAAGCTCATCGAGCTCTCGCAGAGCGGCAAGAGCTATCGCGCGGAGAGCTACGCCGCGGAGCCCACGCCACCCAACGCCATCAACGAAAAGACCATCGTCGATGCGCCGGCCGTGGGCGAAGCCATACGCCGTGCGGTCAAGCGGGCCGGCGTCAATGTCCGGGATGCCGCGATCGCGATCAGCGGCGACGCCGCGATCACCAAGATCATCCAGATGCCACGGCGCCTGTCGGCCCGGGAGCTCGAAGGCCAGGTCGAAATCCAGGCCGACCAGTACATCCCGTTCCCGATGGAGGAAGTCAGCTTCGACTTCGAGGTGATGGGTCCTTCGTCCAGCGATCCGGAGATGCTCGACGTACTGCTCGTCGCAACCCGCACCGAGAACGTGGACCAGCGCAAGGCCGCGGTCGAGGCGGCCGGGCTGCACGCCCAGGTCGTCGATGTCGAACCCTTCGCGCTCGAGAATGCCTGCCAGCTGCTTGCCCACCAGATGCCCGATGGCG
>CAZMVP010000052.1:0-11624 GCA_964569355.1 uncultured Chromatiaceae bacterium
GACCAGCGCGGCACGATGCCGCGGAGGCCGGGGACCGACAGGCAGCCTTCCCAGTCTTCTTCCTGCCCGGGCCCGAGCGGCTCGATCTGCGGGTTGATGAGCACGGTGCGCGGCACCGCGGGGGCGTCCGGATAGCGCTCGTTATGGTCGAAGCCGAAGATCACCACGGCGAGATCCACGCCGATCTGCGGCGCGGCGAGGCCCGCGCCATCCGCTGCCTGCATCGTGTCCTGAAGGTCCTGGATGAGTGCGTGCAACGCGGGCGTATCGAACTGCTGCACGGGCTGCGCCGATTTCAGCAACCGGGGATTGCCCATCCGCAGGATCTCGCGCACCGCCATGGCCGGGAATTCTGGACGAGTCCCGGCCGGGCGTCGACCACACCTCGCCGCGATAGCCGAAGACGAAGATCCCGAGGCAGACAAACCACATCAGCGCGGCGCTCCAGAGGTCATGCGACAGGAAATGCGCGCCACGGGCTTCCTGGCCGAACGCGAACACGCCGCCAACCAGCAGTGCCACGAAGAGCGCCACCTTCGCCGCCCGGCGATGGCGGAACAGCAACAGGAAGTACAGGGAGAACAGCGCGAAGCCCGACGATGAGTGGCCGCCGGGGAAGCAATGGGCCAGCGACAACTGGTCGGGCCGGTCGCCGAAGAGATGCACGTAAGGGTTCTGGCCACCGAAGCCGGCGAGCGACCACGGGCAGTCGATGTTGGTAACCTGCTTCAACCCGCCGACCAGCCCGGCGCCCACGGCGATCGACAGCACGAGGTAACCGGCCGGCCGCCGCCAGCGCTTCAGGCGGGCGACGAAGAAGGTCGCCAGCCAGAAGGCCAGCACGAGGCCCCCCAGCACGCGGACCACCAATCCTCCATCGGCATGCAGCAGGCCCTTGGCCCACCATTCCCCCGGCCCGGCGCCGATGAACCGGCCAGCCACGGGATCAAAGGCCCAGGCCCGGGCCAGGGACTCATCAAGACCGGTCGTGGCAAAGACCAGCGCCAGGCCGGCAAATGCCAGGCCGGGCCAGAGTGCGTGGCGTCGCCAGAACCGGGCTTCCGCGGTCGAACCGGGCTCCTGCCCGGCACGGGAGGCAACGAGGGGAAGGGTCATGGCCGGTCGGACGCACCAGCCGGCGGAAATCAATCGGCCCACGGAATCAATCGAGTCGGAAAATCAATCGGCGCCGGGTTCCGTCCATGCCGGCGGTTGATTTATCGTGCCCTGCCCGTCCAACGCGGATGAGGAAACCAGCGGATTACCCCGGTGACTGAGTCGACTGAACTGGTAGCGCGGATGCTGGCGGGGGACGAGCGGGCCTTCACGGCCTTCTTCGACGACTATTTCCCCCGCGTCTACCGCTTTGCGCTGCCCCGCCTCAACAGCGACGCCAGCGCCGCGACCGAAGTCGTGCAGGCGACGCTCGTCAAGGCGATGCGGAACCTGAAGCACTTCCGTGGCGAGGCCTCGCTGTTCACGTGGGTCTGCCAGATCTGCCGCCATGAAGTGGTGGATCACCTCCGCCATGAAGGCCGGCACCGCAACAACGTGGTGCTGATGGAAGACAACCCCGAGGTGCGGGCCGCGGTCGAGGCAATTGCCGGGCCGGAGCTCGATGAGCCGATCCAACAGTACGGTCGGGAGGAGGTTCGCCACCTCGTGCGCGTGGTGCTGGACCGCCTGCCGCCGCGTTACGGGGATGCGCTGGAGATGAAATACGTGGAGGGACGATCGGTCGACGAGATCGGTGTGGCGCTGGGCATCGGCACGACGGCGGCGCAGTCGCTGCTGGCCCGCGCGCGGATCGCCTTCCGCGATGCGCTCGAAGCAGTGTTCGGCGCGAGCGCGCCGGACGTGATGGCGGCCTTCCGCTGAAGCGGCCAGGCCAGGGGAGCAATCCGATGGACAACGGAAGAAAGGACCACGACGAAACACTGCGAGACGGCGAGGAATCCGCCGTGGCGGGACTGCTGCGCGCAGCAGGACCCGGAGCCGAAGCGCCTGCCGAAGCCCGCGAAAGGATCCGGCAGGCCGTACATGCCGAATGGCAGGCCGCGGTGCGCGAGGCGATGCCGGTGCGCCGCCGCCACGGCATGCGCCCGGCGCTGGCCGTGGCCACCGGCGTGGCCCTCGCGGCGGTGGCGCTTGGCTTCGTGCTGTGGCAATCGGCGGCCACGCCGGCCGAAGTGGCGAGGATTGCCCGGTTGAGCGGCCCGGTCGAAGTCCGCGACGCTGCCGCCGGCTGGCAACCGGCGCTGCCCGGCCAGGCGCTGGTCTCCGGGCAGGAAGTCCTGACCGGCGCCACGGGCCGGCTCGCCCTCACCCTCGCTCATGGCACCACGCTGCGCCTCGACACCGGCACCCGGTTGACGATGGACGACAGCGACCGCGTGTACGTCCGGCGGGGAGCGGTATATCTCGACGCGGGGCCGCCCGCAGGCGCCGGCGAGACAGATGACCTGCGCATCGACTCCGCCTTTGGCCGGACCCACCATCTCGGTACGCAGTACGAAGTGGACGTGGATGCCAGCCGGATGCTGGTGAGCGTGCGCGAGGGCCGGGTCGCGGTGTCGCGCAAGGGTGGGTTGTCGCGACTCGAGTCACCGTTCATCGCCAGCGCCGGGGAGCAGCTGTCGGTTGACGAGGCCGGCACCGTGCAGCGCAGCGCGGTCGACCGCCACGGGCCACGGTGGGCCTGGACCACCGCAGTCACGCCGCCCTTTGCGATCGAGAACCGCCAGCTGCCGGATTTCCTGCGCTGGGTGAGTCGCGAGACGGGTCGTGACCTGGCCTACGCTTCTCCCCGCGTCGAGTCCCTGGCGCGCGGCATCGTGCTGCGGGGTTCCATCGCCGGCATGTCGCCGGATGAAGCGCTCACGGCCGTCATGGCGACCACGAACCTCGGCTACTCCATCGATGACGGCCGCCTTCTCGTGCAGTCGTCGGCTCCTCCCGCAACCCGCCACTGACCAGGACCCGCCGGCTTTGCTGCTATTGTTGGCGCCGCATGCGCTTCCTCCCCCTGTCGCGGCACGTCCGCCGCGTGCTGCTGGTCGCCCTGGCCGGCATCGCGCTATCGGCTCATGCAGCCACCCGTTATGCGGGCCGGCCACTCGGCGCGGTACTGGCCGAGTTGCAGGGTCCGGGACTCGCACTTGTCTACAACAACCAGCTGGTGCCGGACTCGCTGGTGGTGAGCCGCGAACCGAAGTCCACCGCGCCGCTGCCGCTGTTGCGCGAGATCCTTGGCGACCAAGGGCTCGGCTTGCGGCAGATGGGACCCGGCACCTGGGCCGTCGTGCGCCTCGCGCCGGCGCCGCCTGCCACGCCCGCGATCGCCGGCCCCCGGCTGGATGAGATCGTCGTGACCACGAGCCAGTACCGCCTGCTCGGCGACGGGCCGGCCCAGGCAAGCTTCATCGACCAGGAGAACCTGCGCGACCTGCCGAAGCTCGCCGATGATTCGTTGCGGGCCATTCACCGCCTGCCGGGAGCCGCCAGCAACGGTCTCTCGGGCCTTGCCTACATCCGCGGCGGCGATGCCCGCGAAACCGGCCTCCTGCTGGATGGCATGCCGCTGCGCGAGCCCTTCCACCTCAAAAGCTTCCTCTCCCCGGTGAGCCTGCTGGATCCCGCGATCGTCGCCGGGCTCAAGGTGTATGCCGGCGGCTATCCGGCCGACTTCGGCAGCCACCTGAGCGCGATCATCGACGTGGACTCGATCGAACCGCCGGACGACCACCGCCACGAGCTCGGGTTGTCGCTGTTCCACACCTCGGCGCTGGCCACCGGCACCTTTGCCAATGGCCGCGGCCGGCTCATCGCCTCCGCGCGCCGGAGCAACCTTGCCGAAGTCATGAACCTGGCCGAGAGCGATCTCGGCGAGCCGCGTTACCTGGATTCCTTCCTCAAGGCGGAATACTCCCCCGACGACGCCACGACCTTTGCGGCCCATGCGCTCTTCGCCCGCGACCGGATCGAGCTGAACAACTCGGAACAGACCGAGTTCGCAAGGACCAACGACCAGAATTCGCACCTGTGGCTGACGGCCGAACACCGCTGGTCGCCGCAGGTCATCGGCCGGGCGCTCATCGGCCTGTCCGGCATCGACAACGACCGTTCCGGCCGCGCGGATGATCCGGGGCGCCGGACCGGCACGGTGACGGACAACCGCAGCACTCGCTCATCGCTGCTCAAGATGAGCCTCGACTTCGGCACTGCCGATATCCAGTGGCGGATCGGCATGGATGCGTCGTGGCTGGAAGCACGCTACGACTACCGGAGCGCGCACGACTTTGCCGCCGGCTATCCGTTCCCGGGCGACCCGGCCGCATCGCTTTCCAGGAACGCCGCACTGGACCCGGACGGTGCCGCCGTCGGGACATTCGTCGCCGGCCGCTGGCAACCGATGAGCCGGGTGACCCTCGAAGCCGGCCTGCGTTGGGATGACCAGGGCTACGACCATGCCGGCGGCGCCTCGCAGGTGAGCCCGCGGATCAACCTGCTGTACGAAGCCTCGGCACGAACCCGGTTGCGCGCCAGCTGGGGCCGCTTCTTCCAGCCGCAGGGCATCAACGAACTGCAGGTGGAGGACGGCATCGACCACTTCTTCCCGGCCCAGCGGGCCGATCATTTCATCCTGAGCCTGGAGCACACCTGGAAGAACCGGTGGTCGACCCGCGTCGAGGCCTACTACAAGGACTACGAGAAACCGATGCCGCGCTTCGAGAACCTGTTCGACCCGCTGGTCATCCTGCCGGAGCTCGAGTCCGACCGCGTCGGCATCGTGCCGGAAGCCGGCACGGTGGAAGGCGTGGAACTGCTGGTGCAGGACCGCACGCCACGGGATGCCGATCATCCGTGGAACTGGTGGTTCAGCTATACCTGGTCGCGCGCCGAGGAGAAGGTCGATGGTGCCTGGGTGCCCCGCAGCTGGGACCAGCGCCATGCCCTGAACGGCGGCGCCAGCTGGACGAGCGGCCCCTGGGAGCTGTCGCTGGCCGGCACCTGGCACACCGGCTGGCCGACCACGCCGGTCACGCTGGACGGGACGGGCGACGTCGTGATCGGCGCGCGCAATTCCGCCCGCTTCGATGCCTTCAGCTCCGTGGACCTGCGTGCCGCCTACACCTTCCGCCTGCCCTCCTCCGAACTGCTGGCCTTCGTGCAGTTCACCAACCTGCTTGGCACGAAGAACGCCTGCTGCGCGGAATACTCGGTCATCGACGATGGCAACGGCACGCCCGTGCTGGACGGCGATCGCGACTACTGGCCGCGCTTCGTGCCGAACCTCGGCGTCTACTGGCGGTTCTAGGAGACCTGATCCGCGATGGCTTCCCGATCCTGGACCGTACTGACGCGCCGCCGCCCCACGCTGGGCGTCGAGGCGCTGATTCTCCTGGCTTCGCTGGCCTTCGCCGCGCTCTACAACAATGCGCTCTGGAAACTGCTGTTCGGCGATGCGGACTTCCGCGACCTGCACACGGTGCTGTTGTTCGCGGCACTGTTCGGCATCGTGGTCCTCGTGCAGTTCTCCGGGCTGGCGCTGCTCCTTACCCGCCGCACGGCGCGGCCGGTGCTCGCGATCCTGTTCATCGCCACGGCCTTCGCCAGTTACTACATGGATCGCTACACGGTATTCCTGAACCAGGAGATGCTGCGCAACGTGCTGGCGACCGACCCGGCGGAAGCCGGCGAACTGCTGACGCCCACGTTGTTCCTGCACCTGCTGCTCTACGCCCTGTTGCCGGTGCTGGTCCTGGTCTGGGTCCGCGTTGCGCCAAGGACGTCGGGCTTCGGCGCTTGGCGGCGCTCGGTGCTGGTCCGCCTGGCCACGGTGGCAGGCGCCATGCTGCTGGCTGCCGTGCTGCTCTTCACCCAGTACCAGGCGGAGCTATCGCTGCTGCGGCCCCACCGCGAGGCGCGTCACCTGGTCACGCCGACCAACTACCTGGCAGCGCTCTACAAGCTCGCCCGCAACGAGGCCTCTGATCCCGAGGGGCCGCGGGTGCCGATCGGCCTGGATGCGCGGCGCGTGGTGGCGCCGGGCCAGGAGAAGAAGCCCGTGCTGCTGGTGCTGGTGGTCGGCGAGAGCGTGCGTTCCGCGAACTTCGGCCTGAGCGGCTATGCCCGGCACACGACACCGGAGCTTAGGAAGCTGGACGTCCTCGTGTATCCGCGGGTCGAGTCCTGCGGCACGAGCACCGAGGTGTCGGTGCCGTGCATGTTCTCGCCGCTCGGGCGCCGGAACTACGACGCCGACCGCGTCGAACACGAGCAATCACTCCTGAACCTGCTCGACCGGACCGGCTACCCGACGGTCTGGATCGACAACCAGTCGGGCTGCAAGGGCGTGTGCTCGGGCCTGCCGGAAGTCCGGATTCCCGGCGACGCAGACCCCGCGCTCTGCAATGGCGAACGCTGCCTCGACGGCATCCTCGAATCGCAGCTGGCCAACGTGGTCAAGGAAAGAAAGGGCGACCTCGTCGTGGTGCTGCACATGCTGGGCAACCACGGACCGGCCTACTGGCGCCGCTACCCGCCGGCCTTCCGCCGGTTCACGCCGGATTGCGAGACACTGGAAGTCAGCGAGTGCTCGAGCACCGAGATCACCAATGCCTATGACAACGCGATCCTGTATACCGACCATGTGCTGGCCGGCCTGATCCGTTTCCTCGGGACGCTCGACGGACGAGACACGGCGCTGCTGTATGTCTCTGACCACGGCGAGTCGCTGGGCGAGTCGGGCATCTACCTGCACGGCCTGCCGCGAAGCATCGCACCCGCGGTCCAGCACCAGGTGCCGATGGTCGCCTGGCTCTCGCCCGGGTTCGAGCGCTCGTCGAGGCTGGATGAACAATGCCTCGAGCGGGGAACCAGTGCAGAATTGTCCCATGACAATCTCTTCAGCTCGGTCCTGGGCCTGCTGCAGGTCGACACGAAACTCCGCGATCCCGCGCTCGACATCTTCTCGCGCTGCCGGACCCTGCCGGCCAGCCGGGCCGCACAGTCTCCGGCAACAGGCCAGCCGCACGACTCCTGAGCGCCGCGCGCCGGTACTGGCCGGCCTTGCCTTGGTTTGCGGACTGCTCGCAGGCGGCGCACAGGCCACAACCCAGGCCATTACCCAGGCAGCCGCCACGGCCACGCGGATCGAGCCGGATCGCATCGGCTGGACCAGCGTCCGCCTCGAGGCCCGCAAGCTCTTCGTCACTGCGACCACCAGCGCCGAATGGTCGCTCGTCGACGGCAACACCATCGGCCGGGATCTGCTCGCCGACGATAGCCACAAGCTCATTCCACCCGGTCCGCGGGTCGCGAAGTTCGAGGTTTTTGCCACGCTGCCGTCGATCCGCTCGACCACGACGCTGTGGATGGATGCCGGCAGCGCGAATGCACTGCAGTACCGGGTGCGCGATGCCGGCCGGCGCTACCGGGATCGGACCGTGCGCTTCGCCGGCGATGGCGCGATCCAGCACACGCGCCGCCCGGCCAAGGGCGAGAACGAACAGAGCCCGGCAACCTGGACCGATCTCGATGCCGGCTTCTGGCCGTATGGCACGCCGGTGTCCGGTCCGGTGCTCGATGCGCTCGGACTGCTCTACGTGGCTGCCGGCGGACCGCTGCTGAAGCCCGGCGACCATGTGGACGTGGTGGTCTTCCAGCGGCGCAAGCTGATCCGCGTCGGGCTCACGGTGGACCGGCTGACCGACATCCCGGTGTCCTACCGGATCACCGGCCCGAACACGGCACGGGACTGCCGGGGCACCTCCAGGGCGCTGCAGATCCGGCTGTCCGTGAAACCCTATGCGGCCGGCAACACCGAGTTCGATTTCCTCGGTCTCGAAAGCGACATCTTCGTGCTGGTCGAACCGGAAAGCCGGCTGATCCTGAAAATCGAGGGCCGCGCGAAGATCATCGGCCACGTGGTGTCGGCGATCGAGGCCGCGCAGATGCCCTCAGCCGCCCGCTGTCCCGGCTTCGTCAAGGCCCAGGGCCGCTGACTTCAACCGCTCGAGCTTGCCGTGGTAGTGATCCTTGAGCTGCCCGTCCGCCGCCACTGACTCCGCACGCGCCATCCATTCGCGGGCTTTGGCCGTGTCTCCCTGCCGCTCCCAGGCCAGCGCCATCAGCGCGTAGAAGCGGTCGTCATCCGGCTTCTCGCGGATGGCCGCCTTCAGGTGGCCGATCGCACCGGGGTAGTCGCCACGGCCGAAGGCATTGCCGGCGAGATGAAAGCGCCAGTACGGATTGGCATTGCGGAACCGCTCGATCCGGTCGGCGAGCCGGTCGGCAGCGGCCAGCCGGCCCGTATGCCGGTACAACCGTTCGAGATTGCTCATGGCGATGTAGGCGCGTGGCTCGAGTTCCAGCACGTGTCGCCACGCCGCCTCGGCATGCTCGCGGTGGCCATTGCGGGAGTAGAGCGCGCCGAGGTTGATCCAGGCCGCATCGAAAGTGTCGTCGAGCGCGATGGCCTTGCGGAAGTTCAGCAACGCACCCGTGGTGTTGCCAGCCTCCATCCGCTCGACGCCGATATTGCTGTAGAAGTGCGCCGCGGCCCGCGCGTCGCTGATCACGCGCCTCGGATATGAGGCGCGGAAGTCGGGCAGGTTGAAATCCACGACCCGTTCGGACCCGTCGCCTGCCGTGACCAGCGTGTTCACATGCCGGCTCTGCACGAAGCCAGCGGCGCTGCGGGACCAGTCGGGCGGCACGTCGACTTCCTGGAAGTGGACCGCCAGACCCGCGTCGCGCGCCAGCGCGACGAACAGGTTGGTGTAGCCGAGGCAATTGGCGCGACGGAGGTGGAAGGCCTCTGCCGCGGTGTAGGTGTGGTCGTCGTACTCGATGCGCTCGTTGGCGTTCCGGAGCAGCGCCTTGAGCAGGAGCCGCAACCGCCACTGATCGGGGCCGCCATCCGGCACGTGCCCGGCCACGAACCGGCGCATGTCGTCGTCCAGCCCGAGAATGTCCGTCGCCGGCAATGGCGCTGGCTCGATCCCGCCGGTCAGCGGCTGGCCCTCGAGCAGCATGCGTGGCGTGATGGACAGGGCCGCGGAGGACCCATCCACGGCCAGCGGATGCAGCGCACAGCCGCCGGAGAGCAGCAATGCGGCAGACAGCACGACCATGGGCAGGGCAATCATGGGCGAGCCGGACCTTGGGTAACCCGGGTCGTGCCTGGCCAGGACTCGATCGAGCATGCGATCCACTCCGGATCTCCCGCCGGCGTCCAGTATAGGCCCCGGGTGCCACCCGGCGGCGTGACGGGCCCGGCAGGGTGCTAGTCTGCACGGGATCCCGCTGGAACCGCAGCCCCGTGCGCGCCACGCTTCTATTGCCACGCTTCTATTGAAGATCCTGCTGATGACCGAACTGATTACCGCCTGCTCCGCTTCCGGTACGCCGGACTCCCCTGCGAGCACCGCAGCAACTGCTGCAGCGGCTGCCGAGGCACCGGCCGCTCCCCCGATCGCGGCCCGTCAGCCCTTTGCGGTGCAATCGCCCAACGGCACGCGCGTCGACGACTACTACTGGCTGCGCGACGACAGCCGGACATCGCCGGCGGTGCTCGACTACCTCAAGACCGAGAATGCCTGGCGCGATGCCGCCATGGCGCACACGGCCGCCCTGCAGGAAACCCTGTACCAGGAGCTGATCAGCCGGATCGATCCGGACGACAGTTCCGTGCCGGTGCTGGACCGGGGCTACTGGTACTACCGGCGTTACGACGCCGGGCAGGAATATCCGGTGCATGCGCGGCGGAAGGGATCGATGACTGCCCCGGAACAGATCCTGCTCGACGGCAATGAACGCGCCCGGGGCCATGACTACTATCGCGTCGGCGACACGGCAGCCAGCCCGGATGGCCGGATGTTCGCCTGGACCGAAGACACGGTGGGCCGGCGCCAGTACACGCTGCGGATCCGCGACCTCGAAACCGGCGTCACGCTGGCGGATGCCGTTGAAAACGTCGAAGCCGACGTGATCTGGGCCGGCGACAGCCGCACCGTGCTGTACGTGGCGAAGGATCCGGTCACGTTGCTGTCGAAGGAGGTGTACAGCCACCGGGTCGCCGGGGATGCCGGCGCGGATGGCACTCCCGACCGGCTCCTGCACGCCGAGCCCGACGACAGTTACTACATTGCGCTCCGGCGCAGCCGGTCCGGGCTATACCTGTTCATCGACCTCGACAGCACGAACCAGACGGAAACCCGCTTTGCCGCGGCCGATGATCCGCAACTGCGGTTCAGGCCCGTGCTGCCACGAGAGGCCGGTCACGAATACAACGCAGACCAGCTGGACGATGATTTCGTGATCCGCACCAACTGGCGGGCGCCGAACTTCCGGATCGTCCGGGCGTCCATTGCCACCAGTGCCGACAAGACGAGCTGGCGCGATGTGCTGCCGGACCGCGCGGACGTCTTCGTGGAGGGTTTCGAGGTGGCGAATACCCATCTCGCGGTCAACGAGCGGACCGGTGGGCTGCTGCGGATCCGGATCCTGCCGTGGCCATCGGCCGGGGACGGCTCGTCCACCAGGCCCGGCGAGATCCCGGGCGAGCTGATCGACGCCGCCGAACCGGCCTATGCGATGACCCTGGTGCCGACGCCGGACATCGCGAGCCCGGTGATCCGCTACAGCTATTCGTCGCTGGTCACGCCGCGGACCACCTACGACCGCGACCTCGCCACCGGACGCAACGAGCTGAAGAAGGTCGAGAAGGTGGCGGGCTACCACCCGGCCGATTACCGGACGGCCTTCCTCAAGGCGCCTTCCCGCGACGGCCAAAAGATCCCGGTCACCATCGCCTGGCGCAACGGCACGCCAGCGGACGGCACGGCGCCGCTCTACCAGTACGCCTACGGCTCCTATGGGCTGTCCATGGATCCGGATTTCTCGCGGAACTGGGTCAGCCTGATGGACCGCGGCTTCGTGGTGGCCATCGCCCACGTGCGCGGCGGCCAGGAGCTGGGTCGCCGCTGGTACGACGACGGCCGGCTGCTGCACAAGCAGAATACCTTCAACGATTTCATCGATGTCACGCGTTACCTCGTGCAGCAGAAGTACGCAGCACGCGACAAGGTGTTTGCCCACGGCGGCAGCGCCGGCGGGCTCCTGATGGGCGCTATCGCCAACATGGCGCCGGACGAATACCGCGGCATCATCGCCGCCGTGCCCTTCGTCGACGTGGTCACGACGATGCTGGACGACACCATCCCGCTGACGACCAACGAGTACGACCAGTGGGGCAATCCGAAGGAGAAGGTCTACTACGACTACATGCTGTCCTACGCCCCGTATGACAACATCAAGGCGCAGGACTATCCCGCCATGCTGGTCGAGACCGGCCTATGGGATTCCCAGGTGCAGTACTTCGAACCGGCGAAATGGGTGGCGAAGCTCAGGGCCCTCAAGACCGACCACCATCCGCTGATCTTCAGCATCGACATGAGTGCCGGGCACGGTGGCAAGGCGGGCCGGTACCAGCGCGACCGGGAAACCGCGCTCGAGTACGCATTCATCCTCGACCAGTTGCGCATCGACGCCCGCTAGAAGCTTTTCCGGGCATCCAGCAGCAGCTGCACGGAACTGATGTCGCTGCGCGCGCCGATCGG
>CAZMVP010000053.1:0-3500 GCA_964569355.1 uncultured Chromatiaceae bacterium
TGCAGTTGATGACGAAGATCAGGTTGTCGAGCTTCTCGCGCACCGGCATGGTGATCGCGCCCATCGACTCGGGCTCGTCCATCTCGCCGTCGCCCAGGAAACACCAGACCTTGCGGCCCTTGGTCTTTGCCAGGCCACGGCTTTCCAGGTAACGCATGAAGCGCGCCTGGTAGATGCCCATCATCGGGCCAAGGCCCATCGACACCGTCGGGAACTGCCAGAAGTCCGGCATCAGCCAGGGATGCGGATAGGAAGACAGGCCCTTGCCCTTGCCGGTGACCTCCTTGCGGAAGTTGTCGAGCTGCTCGACCGAAAGCCGGCCCTCGAGGAAGGCCCGGGCATAGATGCCGGGCGACGAGTGGCCCTGGATGTAGACGAGGTCGCCGGCGGATTCCTCGTTTGCCGCCTTGAAGAAATGGTTGAAGCCGACTTCGTAGAGCGTGGCGGCGGACGCGTAGCTCGCGATGTGGCCGCCGAACTCCGAACTCTGGCGGTTGGCCTGCACGACCATCGCCATCGCGTTCCAGCGGATGTAGGCCTCGATCCGCTTCTCGATGGCCCGGTCGCCGGGATATTGCGGCTGCTGCCACAACGGGATGGTGTTGAGGTAAGCGGTGTTCGGTCGGAACGGCAGGTACGCACCGGAGCGGCGCGCATGATCCACCATGTGGTTCAACAGGAACTGCGCGCGCTCGGGTCCGGCGGTGCGCAACACGGAATCGATCGACTCGACCCAATCCCTGGTTTCGTCCGGATCCGGATCGTCGAATAGTCCATTTGAGGTGCTGGAATCGGCCACGGCGGCTCCGATGGTGCTGGACAACTTACCCTATACTGCAGCCTTGGAAACAAGGCCGCGCAGGAAAGTTCATCAATCGCAAATGATCGGGGTTTCACGCAGAAGGGTCAAGCACGGCACGGCCGCGGCGCTCCTGCCACCGGCGCGTACTTTCAGGATTGTGCAATCCCGGCAGCGCATCACCAACGCGATCACTCGCCAGCTCGACCATGTCATCGTCGTCGTGCCGCGCCGTGTCCCGGCCAATACATGGACGACGATTCCGGGCCTGAAACACCTTGAACCGGCTTTCAGGCGCCACGCTGGAAACCATCGCCGCCCGCTGCACGGCACCCTCGCCAGCGGCACCGGCGTGACCCTCTCCGCCCTGCCCGCAGCCGATGCTGCCGGCGGCAGCGGGTCATTGCCTGCCCCCTTCCCGCTCCTGCAATTTGCCGGGGAAATCGCTGCCGACAGCCTCGTCGATGAACCCCGCTCGCTTGGCGTCATCATCCATGGCCTGGCAAGCGGTGACGCGGAATCGGTGATCAAGGCCCTGCTTCTGGCACTGGGTGCACGGGCCTGGCAGCAGCCGAGCTTCCGCAGCAAGCAACACCCGCCGTCGCTGAAGCTGATCCGGATCCTCGGCCACGCGGCACCGATGGATCTCGAGCGCACGATGGCGGAAATCGATGCCGCCAACCTGGTGCGATGGCTCACTGCGCTGCCGGCCAACAAGCTGTCGGCCGCCGGCTATCGTGCAGTGCTTGCCTCGCTTGCGGAATCCCACGACTGGACACTCGAGTGGTTTGGCGATAGTGAACTCAAGAAGTTGAACGCGGGCGCCTTCCTCGCTGTCGCGCAGGGCAACGGCTCGCGCGATGCCGGCATCGCGCGCCTCCGCCGTCGACTTGGCCGACAGCAACGCCACCGGCAACACGAGGACGACCGTCCGGACGTGGCTCTCGTCGGCAAAGGCATCATCTTCGATACCGGCGGCACGAACCTCAAAAGTGCCCAGCACATGATCGACATGCACACGGACATGTCCGGCAGCGCCGTGGCGCTGGCCACCCTCGCGGCGCTCACGAGGCTCGAGTCGCCGCTGGCGGTCGATTGCTGGCTTGCGATCAGCGAGAACCGCACCGGGCCTGCGGCCTACAAGCAGCGCGACGTGGTGACCGCCTGCAACGGCGTGACGATCGAGGTCATGCATACCGATGCGGAGGGCCGCATGGTGCTGGCCGACACGCTGGCGCTTGCCGACCGGCAGAACCCACGGCTCATGCTCGACTACGGCACGCTGACCGGCGCCTGCGTGCACGCCCTGTCCGAACGCTACAGCGGGGTGTTCACCAACCACGAGGTGTTCAATGAACTGCTGGTCCGGGTCGGGCGCCTGTCCGGCGAGCGCGTCTGGCCCTTCCCCAACGACCCGGACTTCGACGACGACATCAAGTCGAAGGCCGCGGACGTTGCCCAGTGCGCGCTGACCGGCGAGGCCGACCAGATCCTGGCCTTCCGGTTCCTGCAGCGTTTCGTCGCGAAGACCACGCCATGGATCCACCTAGATCTTGCCTCGGCCTGGCGCAAGGACGGGCTGGCGCAGATGCCGGGCGGCGCCACCGGATTCGGCCTGCGCTACACGCTCGCCCTGCTGCTCGATCATCTGCCCGAGCTGAAGAAGCTCGCCGGATGAGCACGATTCCGTCCGGCAATCCGGCGGCCGGGGTGGAGGCTACCGGCAACCCGCCCGTGGCGCCACTGCTCAGCCAGCGCTTCCGCGGCTTCCTGCCGGTGGTCGTCGACCTCGAGACCGGTGGCTTCAACTGCCGGACCGATGCACTGCTCGAGATCGCGGCCGTGATCCTGCGCATGGATGACGAAGGCCGGCTCGAGCGCAAGGAGACGGTGGCCTGCCACGTGCAGCCCTTTCCCGGCGCGAACCTCGAACCGGCGGCCTTGCAGGTGACCGGCATCGATCCGTTCAACCCATTGCGCATGGCACTGCCGGAGCGCGAAGCGCTGCAGTCCATCTTCAAGCCGATCCGCGAGGCGATGAAGGCGGAGGACTGCAAGCGCGCGATCCTCGTGGCCCACAACGCCCACTTCGATCTCGGCTTCCTGAACGAGGCCATCGCCCGGACCGGCGTCAAGCGCAGCCCGTTCCATCCATTCAGCGTGCTCGACACCGCCACGCTCTGCGGCGTGGCCTTCGGCCAGACGGTGCTGGCCCAGGCCGCGGCCGCCGCCGGCCACGCCTGGGATTCGGCCAGCGCCCATTCGGCCATCTACGATGCCGAATGCACGGCCGATCTTTTCTGCGACATCGTCAATCGATTCAAACCCCTCTACGATTCCGCTATGCTCCCGCCTTCTCCCTGACAGTCATCTCCCGCGCCACCATGTTGACCACGATGTCCGCCGAGCTCATCGCCCACATCACGGGATCGGTGCAGGCCGCGTTGACCGAGGACATCGGCAGCGGCGACCTGACGGCGGCGCTGGTGCCGATCACCCAGCGGGCGCAGGCGCGGATCATCACGCGGGAAGCCGCCGTGGTCTGCGGCCAGCCGTGGGTGAAGGAAGTCTTCCGCCAGCTCGACCCGGCAGTCATGGTGGAGTGGCAGGTGGAGGAAGGCGACAGCGTGATCGCCGACCAGGTGCTGTGCGAACTGCACGGGCCGGCGCAGCCCCTGCTCACCGGCGAACGCACCGCGCT
>CAZMVP010000053.1:3600-8738 GCA_964569355.1 uncultured Chromatiaceae bacterium
CGTGCCGTGCAACGGGCCCGCGAACAAGGCGTGAAGGTGCTGCTGGAAGTCGAGGTCGAGGATCTCGGCCAGGCGGAGGAAGCGATGGCGGGTGGCGCCGATCGGCTGCTGCTCGACAATTTTTCCATCGAGCGGATGCAGGAAGCCGTGGCGCTGCGCGACCGGAAGTCACCACGGACCACGCTCGAGGCTTCCGGTGGCATCAATTTCGACAACCTGCGGCAAGTCGCCGAGACTGGCGTGGACTTCATCTCGATCGGAGCCCTGACCAAGAACATCCGCGCGGTCGACCTGTCGATGCGCTTCACCTTCACATGACGGTGGCCACGGCCGACTGCGCGCGCTGCGGCAAGCCGCCCGCGGTGTGCATCTGCGATCGCGTGCAGCCGGTGCAGACCCGACTCAAGGTCGTGATCCTCCAGCATCCGCAGGAGGACGACGCGCTGCTCGGCACGGCAAAGCTCGTGACGGCCACGCTGCCATCGGCCAGGCTCGAGGTCGGGCTGTCCTGGGCATCACCGGAACAGGCGATCGGCGGCCGGAAGCTCGATCGGGATCGCTGGGCCGTGCTCGCCACCGCGAAGCTGCCAGGGCCGATTCCCGAGTCGGCGCGCACCGACCCCGTGCTGCTGATGGATCGCCACGGCAAGTTGCGGGACCTGAAACGCCACGGCCTCGATGGCATCGTGGTGCTCGACGGCACCTGGAGCCAGGCGAAGACGCTCTGGTGGCGCAATCCGTGGTTCCTGAAACTGCCGCGGCTCGTGCTCCGGCCGCAGGAACCCTCGATGTACGGCAGGCTGCGAAAGTCGCCGCGCAAGGAATGGGTGTCCACGCTGGAGGCAATCGCCGACGTGCTGCCCGCACTCGGTGAACCACCGGAGGTCCGCACCAGCCTGCGGCGGTTATTGCGCACCCTGCTCCAGCGTGCCCGTGACCAGCGACCCGAGGTCTCCTGAGGCCTACAGCGCCACCTTGCCGGTCCACATCTCCGCGTACATGCGGAAATCGCCGATCAGGCTGTACAGCGGATGGCTGAAGGTTGCCGGCCGGTTTCGCTCGAAATGGAAGTGGCCGATCCAGGCCGGGACATAGCCCGCCACCGGCAGCGCCAGCAGCCACCACCATGCGGCGGCTGCCGGTGCCGCAATCAGGATCAGGATCACGAGCGTGGTACCGAGGAAGTGCAGCCGGCGGCAGGTCCGGTTCTGGTGCGCCCGCAGGTAGTCCGGGTAGAAATCCGCAAAGGACGGATAGTCACGGATCGCGGATGCCATCGATGCCTCCTCAGCCGCTGGCCACGGCCGCCATCACCACGCGCTTCGGTTCGGCGATGCCATAGCCCTGGGCATAGTCCACCCCCATGCCCCGCAGCATCGTGATGATTTCCTGGTTCTCGGCCCATTCCGCGACGACCTTCTTGCCGGTCAGGTGGCCGATTTCATTGATCGAGCGGACCATTTCGCGGTCGATCGGGTCGTGCAGCATCTCCTTGACGAAACTGCCGTCGATCTTCAGGTAGTCCACCGGGAAATGTTTCAGGTAGCCGAATGACGACAGCCCGGTGCCGAAGTCGTCCAGCGCGAACTTGCAGCCGAGTTCCTTCAGCGCGTTGATGAAGCGGCTCGCCTGGGCGAAGCTCGCGATGGCCGCGGTCTCGGTGATCTCGAAGCAGATCTTGCTGGCGTCGAGGCCACTGCGCTGGAACTGGCGGATCACGAACGGCAGGAACTCGTTGTCGGCGAGGCTGGCACCGGACAGGTTGATCGCGCACAGCGCCAGCCGCTCGCGCTCGTCGGCCTCGGACACGAGCCAGCGGAAGGCATGTTCGACGACCCAGCGATCGATGTTCGAGATCAGGCCATAGCGTTCCGCGGCGGCGATGAACAGGTCCGGCGACACGAGGCCACCCTGCTCGTCGCGCATGCGCAGCAGGATCTCGTAGTGCGAGCCGCTCTCCTCCTCCTGCAGCGGCTGGATCGTCATGCGATACAGCTCGAAGCGGTCATCTTCCAGCGCGTTGTTGATGCGGGCCGCCCACTGCATCTCGCGGCGGCGACGCATCAGGTCGATGTCGTTCTGCTTGTAGGTGTGGATGCGGTTGCGGCCAGCTTCCTTCGCGGCCTGGCAGGCGCTGTCGCCGGCGGTGATCAGCGTGGCGACGTTGTCGTCCTCGCCGGTGATCGGCACCACGCCGATGCTGGTGCTGAGCCTGAAGGTCCGGTCGTCCCAGGCGAACTTGAAGTCACGGATCGCCTCGCGGAGCATCTCTGCGGTTCGCAGGGCCTCATCGGTGCTGCAGGCCTCGAGCAGCAGGCCGAATTCGTCGCCGCCAAGCCGCGCGAGCGTGTCGCGCCAGCGGATCTTGGACTTCAGGAGCGCGCCCAGCTGCGTCAGCAAGGTGTCGCCGGCGCCATGGCCGCAGGAGTCATTGATGATCTTGAACTGGTCGAGGTCGAGGTAGAGCAGCACGTAGGAGGTCTCGCGCGCCTTGGCGCTCTTCAGCGAGCGCTCGAGGCGGCTCTCGAATTCGCGCCGGTTGACGAGCCCGGTCAGGAGATCATGGCTGGCGTGGTAGGACAGGCGCCGGTTGAGCTCGCGGGATTCGCTGACATCGTGGAACACGAGGACCGCGCCGGTGACATCACCATGGTTGTTGCGGATCGGGGATGCCGTGCTTTCGATGTAGAGCTCGTTGCCATTGCGCTGGATCAGCAACGACGGCCGCACGGATTTCACCGAGCGGTTCCTCTTCATCGAGCTCATCACCGGGTTCTCCAGCGGCTCGCAGGTCTCTTCATGGAAGCCGCGGAAGATCTCGTCCACGTGCCGCCCGCCGGCATCGTCGAGGTTCCAGCCGGTCAGGTCCTCGGCCACGGGATTGATGTATTCGATGATGCCGAGGTGATCGGTCGTGACCACGCCGTCACCGATGGACTGCAGCGTGATCTGCGCACTCTCCTTTTCGCGGAACAGCGCCTCCTCGTAGGTCTTCTGGTCCGTGATGTCCGTCTCCACGCCGACCAGGCGCCGCAGGCGGCCCTCCTCGTCCATCAGCGCCTTGGCCCGGCACAGGACCCAACGCCATTCGCCGTCCTTGCGTCGCATGCGGTGGGTGTTCTCGAAGACCTCGGTGCGCCCGGCCAGGTGGTCGCGCAGCCGGCCCTGCAGACGGACGTAGTCGTCCTGGTGCACGATCCGCCGCCAGTCGGGCGACGAATGCGACAGGTCCTCGTCGGAGTAACCCATCATCTGCTTCCAGCGCTCGGAATACTCGACATGGTTGGTCTTGGGATCGAAGTCCCAGGTGCCATCGTTGACGGTGCTCTCGAGCAGGTGTTCGCGCTCGTTGATCTCGGCCAGCCGGATCGTGGTGTGCACCCGCTCGAGCCCGGAAGCGAGGCTCGACCCCAGCAGCTTCAGGAGCAGCGTGTGCTCGACGCTCCACACCGGTTGCGGATGATCGAAGAACAGCGCCAGGCAGCCCGCCGGCCGGCCATGGATATGGAATGCGATCACGAGCAGCGCGCCGCAGCCCATCGCCTTGAGCCGTGCGGCATCGACGGCCTGCGCGGCCTGCGGCGAACCCGTGTTGATGATGCCATGCACCCGCAGGTGGTCGAGGTGCGAACCGAGCCACGGCAGCCCGTCGAGGGTGAGCCCCGTGAGCACCTCCGGATTGCACAGCGTGAACTCGCTGCGGCTCGCGATCACGCGCCCGACGGCCAGCCCGGCTGCGTCCAGCAACACGATGGCGGCGGCATCGCAGGCCGTCGCCTCGCGCAGTGCCGCCACGGTCGCCGGCAGCACGGCGTCCACCTCGCCGGCCTTGAGGTTCTGCAGGTCGACCGCCAGCTTGGTGTAGACGATATCCAGCCCGCCGACGGTGCGCGCACCCACCGAGCTCTGCAGATCCGTCAACGTCAGGCGGTGTTCCATCCGACCCCTGCCCTCAAGGGCACCTCTGCCGCATTCTGAACAGTGATCCCGGGGAAAACAACGGCATAATTGGCCGATCGTGAGCACCTGGAACCTGCGTTTCCTCGGCGTCGGCAACGCTGCCGCGCCCCACCTGGGGTCGGCAAGCGTCATGCTCGAGCGCGACGACGCGCCACTGCTGATGGTCGATTGCGGCCAGGAGGCGCTCGGCGCCTGCCTGCTCGAATATGGCAAGCCGCCACCGGCACTGTTCATCACCCATGTCCATCTCGATCACGTGGCAGGCTTCGAACGCCTGTTCGGCCTCAACCGGTTCCGCGAGGCCGGGCCGACGCGCACCCGCCTGTACGTGCCGGCGCTGCTCGTGGCCCTGCTGCAGGGCCGGGTCGCCGACTACCCCAACGTGCTGGCCGAAGGCATGGCCAATTTCTGGGATGCCTTCGAACTCATCCCGGTGAGTTACGGGTTCTGGCACGCGGAGTTGTGGTTCGATGTCTTCCCGGTCCGGCACCACGTACCGGGAACGGCCTTCGGCCTCTGCCTGCCCGGCAGTTTCCTCTACACCGGCGACACCCGGCCGATTCCGGACACCGTGGCACAACATGCCGATGGCGTCATGCCGCTCATCCACGACTGCGACCTCGAGGGCAACCCGTCACACACCGGCTTGCCGGACCTGCTGCGCGAATACAATGCGGAGTTGCGCCGGCAGATGATCGTCTACCACTACGCCTCGGCGGCCGACGGCGACGAGCTGGCAAGAGCCGGCCTGAAGGTCGCGCGGCCCGGCGACCGGTTGCACCTGCCCGCGCCGCGCAATCCGCACGCGGCGCATGCCACGGCTATCCGGCAGCGCGTGCAGGGCGAGCGTCGCCACCCCGCCCGCTGATCAGCCGACCCGCCAGTATCTTCAGCACGTGCAGCAGGTTGTTGGTGGTCCAGTACAGGACCATGCCGGCCGGGAAGGTATAGAGCAGCACGAAGAACAGCACGGCCATGCCGTAGAGCCGCAGGCGCTGGCCGCCGCGCAGTTCCGGCGCCAGGCTCGGATCCTCCTGCAAGCGCGCCGCCGTGACGGTCAGGAGCGCCATCAGCACCGGCAACAGGTTGAGTGAACCACCGAGGCCGGGGATCGCGAACGGCAGTGCCATCACGGCATCCGGCAGCGCCAGGTCCGGCACCCACAGGAACCGCGCGCC
>CAZMVP010000053.1:8838-11607 GCA_964569355.1 uncultured Chromatiaceae bacterium
GACTGGCCATCGGCATCGATCGTCACGGCCCGGACGCGCGTATAGACGCTTGCCAGGCCATCCAGCGGCGTGCCCGCCAATTCCGGGCCGCCCACCAGCCGCAGGCGTGCGCCCGGTGGCACCTGCAACGAGGCCGCCAGCAGCCGGCCGTCCTGTTCCAGGCGATAGCGATGGATCAGCTGCATGCCGTGGAACGGCGTGCGCGAACTCAGGATCACCGTGGGCTGGCCATTCACCCGGCTGGTCTCGGCTGAGTATTCCAGGTTGTCGAGCTCCTGCCCCGCGGCCGGATCACCGGCCACTTCCCAGGCAAGGTGGGGCTGGCCCACCATCGGGCCGAGCAGGGTGCGCGGTGCGTCGTCCTCCCGGCAGGTCCGGGCGCAACTCTCCCAACGCCCCGGCAGCCCGCCCTGCAGGTTGATCAATACCTGCGCATGCTCCGCCACGAGTGGCACGGCCGCGGCCCTCGCCATGCCCGGCTGCAACGGCAGCAGGCCGCCGATCACGGCAGCCGCGATCACCGATACCCTGCTCCTGTTCATCGCCACGCCACGGGCCTAGCGGTAGAAGCGGCGCATCGCACGCAACGACTCCTCGATCAGCGCCGGATCCAGCCTGGCATCGGCCGGCGGCCGGTAGTCGGGCCCGAGGACCTCGGCGAAGCCGCCGGGCTCGGAAACCATGATGCGGTCCGGTTGCACGACCGCATGGGCGGCGTAGCTCGCGGCGATGATCCATTGCCACGGCTTGTCGCTGAACAGGTTGGTGCCCACGCTGTAGTCGGAAGGCGGGTTGGAACAGCCGAACAGCCCCTGCAGCAACGTGGCCGGCAGGTCGAAGTGCGAGCTGCGGTAGGTGTACACCTGCGCCGGACGGCCGGGCCAGTGCATCATCAGCGTGGCCCGCAGCTGGTACTGGCCGAAGTTGCTCGCATGGCCGTAGTAGCCGAGGCCCAGGTCATCGAACTCGTAGCCGTGGTCGCTGCTCATGATGATGAGCGTGTTGTCGTCAAGCCCGGCTGCCTTCAGCGACTCGAGCACGCGACCGATCTCGCCGTCGACGAAATGGATGCCACGCCGGTACTGCTCCCAGAGCTGCCGGGCCTTCTGCCTGCCGGCATAGCGGTCATCCGGCGGCAGCGATGAACTGCCCGAGGCCGCCAGCTCCGGTTCCGACAGCAGCGGCGGATCGTAATAGAGGAAGGCGAAGAAGTGCGGTTGTGCCGCCTCTCGCTTGCCAAGCCATGCAAGCCAGTCATCCGTCACGCGGCGGTTCTTTACCACGCCGCTCTCGTCATGCTCCGGGTTCAGCCCGGTGACGCCGGCAAACACGGTGCGGTCGATCAGGGTCGGGCTGCCATAGCCGACCGCACTGGAGGTCATCAATTCATAGTGATGCCGGCGGAACTCGTCCATGAGCACCGGCGGGCGCTGGTTGTTGTAGAAGTCCTGCCAGTAGGTACCCGGCAGTCCGTAGAACATCGAGAACAGGCCCATCCGCGAGGAATTGCCGCCACTCCAGTTGTTGGCGAACACCTGGCCCCGGCTCGCGAACCGGGCGAGCGAGGGCATCGTGGCTGCATCGATGGCATCCGGCCGCAGCGCATCGATCAGCACCCAGACGACGTTCGGTGAAGGCGTGTCTGCCGCCGAACACTGCAGCGGATGCAGCGGATAGTTGATGACCCCGGACGCGCCGGCCGAGGTCTGCTGCAGCAGGTGTGCCTGTTGCACGGCATCGGCATCGAGCCAGCCGAGCTTCTCGAGCCGGCGCTTGGCATGGATCGGATAGTAGAGCGGCATCATCGCGGTGAAGCCGGTGACCGGGCTATAGGCCACGGCATCGGCCCAGATGTGCATGGCCTGGCTGCCGGTCCAGGACAGCACGAGGCCGAGCGCGAGCCAGCGCCCCCCCGCCGGGCGGCGGCGGGCCGCAAGCCACTGGCGAATCGTGCCGGCCAGCACCGACTCGAAGGCGAACGCCACCAGCAGCAGGATGCCGCCGAAGACCCAGGTGGTCCGGCTGAACAGCGTGGCCATCACGAGGCTCAGGTGGAAGCGGCGTTCGACGAAGAGATCGGTATCCAGCACGAGCAGCGTCAGGCCGACCGTGGCGATGAGCACGGCCACTGCCGTCACCACCGGGCGCGACGGCCAGAGTGCGATCAGCGGTGCCAGGATCAGGAACGGCAGCGCGATGGCCAGCACGGCCGAGTGCCCCGCCATGGCCAATGGCACGTAGGCGATGCCGGCGACGGCATGGGGCTCCGACCAGGCCGGAAACGTCCACAGCGCCACGTAGCGCAGGGCCACGAGCAGGTAGAGCCCGGCATTGGCGGCGCAGAACCAGCCCGCCCAGCGATAGAGTTCCCGTCGCGTCATGCCGGTTTCGGCCGCAGCTTCTGCGCGATGCCGGCGATGGCGGCGGCCCCGGCGGCACCACTGCTGCCGAGGTTGTAGACCCAGTCGTCGCGGAGCGCCACCACGCCCGCCCGGAACCGGGCGGGGTCCGCCACGAGCTCCCGGATGCGGGTGGGTGCCTCGGCAATGGCCTCGGGCGACAACAAGGCGCCGATCCGGGTGCGCACGAAGGACTCGAACGGCTCCATGCCGAGCTCCGTCCAGGTGTCATTGCGCGCCTTGGGCGGCACATCGATGTAGAGCACCGGCTTCTCGAGCCCGAGGCCGTAATCCTGCCCGGCGCCCGACCAGTCGGTGATCATCACGTGCGAGTCGTACAGCGAGTCACTCTCCCCCATCGCCTCGATCA
>CAZMVP010000054.1:0-7498 GCA_964569355.1 uncultured Chromatiaceae bacterium
GGCGTGACCACCAACATCATGCGTTCGCTGCTGGAGCGGAACTGGATCCGCGTAGTCGGTTTCCGGGATGTTCCGGGGAAACCGGCGATCTACGGCACGACGCGGGAATTCCTCGACTATTTCGGTCTCCGGAAACTCGATGACCTGCCACCGCTCGAGGACCTGAAGGATCTCGAGAGTTTCTCGGCACAGCTGGAGTTCGCCGATGCCGAGGCGCTGCCGGCCGGTGCCGGCGCACCGTTGCCGCCAGTGGACATCGACACCGATGACGACGTGGACGATGAAGTCGAGTCCAACGTCGTGCCCCTCAAGGTTGGTTGATTCTCCGTCGTGAATCGGTCAGCGCCTGCAGAGCGCCTGCAGAAGTTGCTTGCGGGTGCCGGCCTTGGATCCCGTCGGGAAATCGAGGAGTGGATCCGTGCCGGGCGGGTTACGGTGAACGGCGTCGTCGCCACGCTGGGGCAGAAGGTCTCCGGCCGCGAAAAGATCCTGGTGGATGGCCGTGTGGTTCCCGCCCTGCGCAAGAGCCGGCCATCACCGCGCGTGTTGCTCTATCACAAGCCGGCTGGCGAGGTCTGCACGCGCAGCGACCCGGACGGACGACCGACGGTCTTCGACCGGTTGCCTCCCTTGCAGGGCAGTCGCTGGATCAATGTGGGCCGGCTTGACCTCGCCACCTCCGGCCTGCTGCTGCTCACCACCGATGGCGTGTTGGCCAATGCCTTGATGCATCCTTCACACGAGATCGAACGTGAGTATGCGGTGCGCGTGCAGGGCGTGGTCAGCGATGCGGTGCTCGAGCAGATCCGCAGCGGGATCGAACTGGACGACGGCACGGCACGGTTCGATGCCGTCGAGCCTGCCGGTGGCGAAGGCTCCAACCAGTGGTTCCGGGTGACAGTCAGTGAGGGCCGCAATCGCCTGGTCCGGCGCGTCTGGGAAGCGGTGGAGTGTCGCGTCAGTCGGCTGATCCGGGTGCGGTATGGCCCGGTGACGCTTGCTCGCTCGCTCAGGCCCGGCCACCACCGGCTGCTGAAGGAGCACGAGCTCACAAGGCTCTACGTCGCTGCCGGCCTGCGTGAGGCTGAATCCGGCGACTGAGGAAGATTCCCGCTACTGGCAGTCCAGCGAATGCCCGGTGACACCCCGGCTGGCCGGCCCCAGCAACCAGAGGTACGAGGCCATCAGGCTTGCCGGCTCGGGTCGTGATTCGGGCTCCTCGCCCGGATAGGCATGGGCCCGCATGGTCGTCCGTGTCCCACCGGGATTGATGCAGTTGACGCGGATGCGGGTATCCGGATGGAGCTCATCGGCCAGCACCTGCGACAGCCCCTCGATGCCGAACTTCGACACGGCGTAGGCTCCCCAGTAGGCACGCCCCCGTCGCCCGACGCCGCTGCTGGTGAACACCACCGATGGATCGGCAGCCTTGCGCAACAATGGCAGCAGGAGCTGCGTGAGGATGAACGGCACGTTGAGGTTGAGGTGCATCACCTTGTGCCAGACGCCGATGTCGTAATGCTCGATGGGAGCCCGCTGGCCAAGGATGCCGGCGTTGTGCAGGAGGCCATCGAGCCGGCCCCAGGTGCTGCCGATCTGTTCCACGAGGTTTGCGTAGTCCGGTCCCTGGGACCGCTCGAGGTCCAGCACGGCAATGGCCGGTTGCGGGTGGCCTCCCGCGACGATCTCGTCGTACACCACTTCGAGTTTTGCCGTGTTCCGGCCGTGCAGGATCACGGTGGCACCGTGGGCGGCCAGGGCCAGCGCTGCGGCCTTGCCAATGCCGTCGCTCGCACCGGTCACGAGGATGACGCGATCGTGCAGCTCATCCGGTGCGGCGACATGGCTCTTCGCAGTCGCGGACGGAAGCTTGCTATCCATGTTGTCCCACCAGCGCGAGAAGTTCCCGTGGCGAGTCCACGATCATGTCGGCACCCCAGTTCGCGGGATCCTGGCCTGGCTCCACGTAGCCGTAGCGGGCCGCGATCGTGGACGTACCGGCGGCCTTGCCCGATTCGATGTCGCGAAGCGCATCACCGACATAGATCGCCCGGCCGGGTGGTACGCCGATATGCTCCAGTGCAAACAGGATCGGCCGCGGATGCGGCTTGCGTTCGGGGAGGGTGTCGCCACTGACTGTGCAGGCCGAGCGGTGATCAAGCCCGACTGCAGCCAGCAATGGTCCCGTCAGGCGCGCCGGCTTGTTGGTCACCACGCCCCACGGCACCGATGCGGCATCGAGTGACCGCAGGAGTTCGTCGATACCCGGGAAACGGCTGGTATCCACCGCCAGGCGTCCAGCGTAGTAGGCAAGGTAGCGGTCCTGCAGCGCCTTGTCGCGCAGCGGGTCAAATGCGGGAAAGGCCAGGCGCAGCAGTCCGGCGACGCCGTTGGACACGTAGGCGCGCCCACGTTCGAACGCCACCGGTTCCACGCCTTCCTCGACGCAGATCCGGTTCAGTGCATGGAGCATGTCCGGCGCCGTATCGAGCAGGGTTCCATCGAGATCGAACAACACGGCCGATGGCCGTGTGGAGGCCATGCGCAGGTTCATGCCACGGGGTCTCCCGCCGGCAGCTTCGGGTTGGCGGCCTGAAGCCGGGTGCGGAAATGGGCGAAGTAGTTCACGCGTGTGTCGCCACTCAAGGTGAAGGTCCTGGCCAAGGGGTTGTACGAGCCGCCACGCAGGCACACAAGCGTCATGCCCGCATGCCTTGCCCAGGCATCCAGTTCGGATGGGCGGATGAACTGGTCATGGCGATGGGTGCCGAGCGGAATGAGCCTTGCGAGGTGTTCAGCGGCAACGATCGCGCCGGTGAACGCCCGGACGGTACGGTTGATCGTGGAAAACAGCACGCTGCCACCGGGTACCGCCAACGTGGCGCATGCCGCAACCAGGCGGGCCGGGTCCGGCACGTGTTCCAGCAATTCCATGCAGGTCACCACGTCGAAGGAGCCGGGCGAGTGCCGTGCGAGTTCCTCGGCCGTCGTTTCCCGGTAGTCGATGGCAAGCTCCGGGGATTCCCGCAGGTGCAGGCGGGCCACGGCCAATGTGTTCGCGGCCATGTCGATGCCGGTGACGAGCGCACCCCGCCGGGCCATGGCTTCCGCCAGCAATCCGGCACCGCATCCCACGTCGAGCACGCGTTGCCCGGCCAGGCCCGCGACGGATTCGATCCACTGCAGGCGTGCGGGGTTGAGGTCGTGCAGCGTGCGCATCTCCCCGTCGGCATCCCACCAGCGGCTGGCCAACCGGTTGAAGTGCTCGATCTCGGCTGCGCTGCTGTTCCGGATTTCAACCATCGCCGCGACCGAACTTGACAGCCCAGGCAGCGGCACGGGCCAGGATGGCCCCGCTGTCCAGGTGGACCGGCTTGCCGTCCGCCAGCAGGTGCTGGCCCGCAACCCAGCTATCGGTGACCTGGTCCCGGGATGTTGCGTAGACCAGCTGGGAGATCGGGGAATGCACAGGCTGGGTGGCCGGCCGGGCGAGATCGACACAGATCAGGTCGGCTTCCTTGCCCGGTTCAAGCGAGCCAATGCGATCGCCGAGGCCAAGCGCCTCGGCGCCACCCAGCGTGCCCATGCGCAGGGTCGCAGCTGCCGGCAGTACACCCGCATCCGCCACGACACCCTTGGCGACCAGGGCCGCCGTCCTCATCTCGCTGAACATGTCGAGGTCATTGTTGCTGGCGGCACCATCGGTGCCAAGAGCCAGCCGGACGCCGGCGGCGGCCAGGCGGGTTACCGGACAGAACCCGCTGGCAAGTTTCAGGTTGGACTCCGGGCAGTGGATGACCCGTGCGCCGCGATCCGCCAGCAACCCGATCTCATCCGTGGTGAGTTGCGTCATGTGCACGGCGGCAAGCAATGGCGTCACCATGCCGAGGTCGACAAGGCGCTGCAGCGGACGCCGCCCGTCCCTGTCCATGGCGGCGTCGATCTCGGCTGCCGTCTCGTGGAGGTGCATCTGGACCGGGACATCGAGTTCGTCGGCCAGTATCCGCACCTGCTCGAACGTGGCATCGGCCACCGCATAGGGGGAGTGCGGCGCGAACATCGTCGATATACGCGGGTGACCCTTGAACTGGTCGTGCAGCGCCAGTCCCTTGCTGAGGCATTCTGCCGCATCCCGTGCCCACGGCGTCGGGGCCTCCAGCACGATCATGCCGATGGCCGCGCGCATGCCGCTGTCCGCGACCGCCGCCGCCACCACATCCGGGTGGTGGTACATGTCGGCGAAGGTGGTGGTGCCGCCCTGGAGCATTTCCAGCAACGCGAGGTCGGTGCCATCACGGACGAAGGACGGGCTTATCCAGCGGGCCTCGGCCGGCCAGACATGGTCGTGGAGCCAGGTCTCCAGCGGCAGATCGTCGGCAAATCCCCGGAGCAGGGTCATGGCGGCGTGGGTGTGGGCGTTGACGAGGCCCGGCAGCAGCACATGCGTCGGCCGCTCGAGCAGGCTTGCCGAGGGGAATGCTTCCTCGGCGGCCTCGCGCGGCATGATCGCGGCGATCCGGCCCCCGCGCACCACGAGGGCGTGGTCTTCCAGCACCTGGTTGGCCGGCTCCACGGGGATGATCCAGCGGGCGGCGATGATGAGGTCGGGAGGATGCACGGGGTTTTCCAGCGACGGCATGATGCCCCAATGCCGGCCAGCCTGCCGGCCCGGTCGGGACACGAAACGTGGTACTCTAACCGACTAATTCCTTAACCATTCCCACGACCCGGTAAATAACACGGCAACGTCCCCAATGAGCCTCTGGCCGAACTGGACAATCCCAGCCTCGCGCCAGCCGGCCAGCGGAGCGCTGTCATGCGGATTTTGCGAGATCAATGGCTGAAGTTGCCAAGGAAATACTTCCGGTAAATCTCGAAGACGAGATGCGGCAGTCCTATCTGGACTACGCGATGAGCGTCATCGTCGGCCGGGCCCTGCCGGACGTCCGCGATGGCCTGAAGCCGGTCCATCGCCGGGTCCTGCACGCCATGCGGGAACTGGGCAACGACCACACCAAGCCCTACAAGAAATCGGCGCGCGTGGTGGGCGACGTGATCGGCAAGTACCACCCGCACGGCGACACCGCGGTCTACGACGCGATCGTGCGGATGGCCCAGCCATTCTCGATGCGCTACCTGCTGGTCGACGGCCAGGGAAATTTCGGTTCGGTCGACGGCGACGCTCCGGCCGCCATGCGTTACACCGAAGTCCGCATGACGCGCATTGCCGGCGAGTTGCTGGCGGACATCGATCGCGACACCGTCGATTTCATCCCCAATTACGATGGCTCGGAAACCGAACCGTCGGTGATGCCGGCGCGCATTCCGAACCTGCTGGTCAACGGCTCCTCCGGCATCGCGGTGGGCATGGCCACCAATATCCCGCCGCACAACCTCGGCGAAGCCATCACGGCGACGCTGGCCGTGATCGACAATCCCGGCATCACGGTGGCCCAGCTCATGGCCATCATGCCCGGGCCGGATTTCCCGACCGCCGGCATCATCAATGGCTCGCAGGGCATCTACGAGGCGTACACCACGGGGCGGGGCCGCGTTTATGTCCGGGCCCGCATCAACGTCGAGGAAATCGGCGACCGCGGCCGCGAGGCGCTGATCGTCACCGAGCTGCCGTTCCAGGTGAACAAGGCGAGGCTGATCGAGAAGATCGCCGAGCTGGTGCGGGAGAAGAAACTCGAAGGCATCAGCGAGCTGCGCGACGAGTCCGACAAGGACGGCATGCGCGTGGTCATCGAGGTGCGTCGCGGTGAGTCCAGCGAGGTGCTGCTGAACAATCTCTACAAGCAGACACCGCTCGAGACCGTCTTCGGCATCAACATGGTTGCGCTGCGTGACGGGCAGCCGCAGCTGTTCGGCCTGAAGGGCCTGCTTGAGTCCTTCATCCGCCATCGCCGGGAAGTGGTCACCCGGCGGACGATCTTCGACCTGCGCAAGACCCGGGAGCGGGCCCATGTGCTCGAGGGGCAGGCGGTCGCGCTCGCCAACATCGACGAGGTCATCGCCGTCATCAAGGCTTCGCCCACGCCGCCGGAGGCTCGCGAGGCGCTGACCTCGCGCCACTGGTCGCCGGGCGCGGTGACGGAAATGCTTGCTCGTGCCGGAAACGTGTCCACCCGCCCGGACGATGCGCCGGCGGATTTCGGTCCCGACGCGCAGGGATACCGGCTCTCGCCGGTGCAGGCGCAGGCCATCCTCGATCTTCGCCTGCAGCGGCTGACTGGCCTCGAGCAGGAAAAGATCATCGCCGAGTACCAGGAATTGCTGGGACGCATCCGGGAATTCACCGAGATCCTGGCCGATCCGGACAAACTGATCGCCGTCATCAAGGCGGAACTGGCCGAGATCCGCGACAACTACGCGGACAAACGGCGGACCGAGATCGTCCAGGCACACTCCAGCCTCGAGACCGAGGACCTGATCCCGCAGGAAGACGTGGTCGTCACGCTCTCCCATGGCGGCTATGCCAAGGCGCAGAGCATCAGCGACTACCACGTGCAGCGTCGCGGCGGGAGGGGTCGCTCGGCGACTGGCGTGAAGGACGAGGATTTCATCGACAAGCTCTTCATCGCCAATACCCACGACACGCTGCTGTGCTTCACCAGTACAGGCAAGGTCTACTGGCTCAAGGTCTATGAAGTGCCTCGTGCCGGCCACGGCGCGCGTGGTCGACCGATGGTCAACCTGCTGCCGCTGGAGCCCGAGGAACGGATCAATGCCGTGCTGCCGGTCCGCCAGTTCACGACGGACAACTACATCTTCATGGCCACCAGCGACGGCACCGTCAAGAAGACTTCCCTCGACGCATTCTCCCGCCCTCGCACGGCCGGCATCCGCGCGCTCGAGCTGCATGAGGGCGATCGACTGGTGGATGTAGCGATCACCGATGGCCAGTGCGACATCATGCTCTGTGCCAGTTCCGGCAAGGCCATCCGGTTCCAGGAGTCGGACGTACGGCCCATGGGTCGCACGGCGGCCGGGGTGCGTGGCATCCGGCTCTCGGAGGGCCATGAGGTCATCGCACTCTTGATCATTGGCGAGGGCGAAGTCCTGACCGCCACCGAGAACGGTTACGGCAAGCGGACTGCCGTGGACGAATTCCCGGTCCAGGGCCGGGGCGGCCAGGGCGTCATCGCCATCCAGACCTCCGATCGCAATGGCCGCATGGTGGGCGCCGTGCAGGTGCGCGACGAAGACGAGATCATGCTGATCAGTTCGGGCGGCACGCTGGTACGAACGCCGGTTGCGGAGATCTCCCGCCAGGGCCGCAATACGCAGGGCGTGCGGCTGATCCGGATCGAGGACGCTGATCGCCTGGTCGGCCTGGACCGCATCGTGCCCGAGAACGGCGATGCCGAGTCCGGCGATGACGAATCCGAAACCTCCGACTAACCCTTCTTCACCTTGTAGAGAAACCAATGTCCAGGATCATCAATTTCAGCGCGGGTCCTGCTGTGCTGCCCCTCGAGGTCTTGCAGCAGGT
>CAZMVP010000054.1:7598-11242 GCA_964569355.1 uncultured Chromatiaceae bacterium
CTGGTGACCGGAAGCTGGTCGAAGAAGGCCGCCAAGGAAGCCGGCGTGATCCGCAAGGTGAACGTGGTGGCGGACGGTGCGGCCGCGAATTACCTCGACCTGCCCGAACGCAGCTCCTGGAAAACCAATCCTGGCGCGGCCTACTTCCATTACTGCGCCAATGAAACCATCAGTGGCCTGGAAATCCAGTCGCCACCGGACGTCGGCAACGTGCCGCTCGTGGCGGACATGTCATCCACGATCCTGTCCCGGCCGATCGACGTCAGCAAGTTCGGCATGATCTATGCCGGCGCACAGAAGAACATCGGGCCTTCCGGGCTCGTGATCGTGATCATCCGCAAGGCGCTGCTGGATCGCGCGCCGGCGACGGTGCCGCCGATCCTGAAGTACTCGGCGCATGCGGAACAGGGCTCGATGCTCAACACGCCGGCCACCTTCTCCTGGTATGTCGCAGGCCAGGTGTTCGCCTGGCTCAAGCGCCATGGCGGACTGGCGGAAATGGCGCAGGTCAATGAGCGCAAGGCCGGGCGACTGTATGCCGCCATCGACGGCTCGGGGTTCTACAGGAACCCGGTCGCCAAGGCCCACCGTTCGTGGATGAACGTGCCGTTCACGCTCCCGCGCGAAGAACTGGATGCGGAATTCCTGAAGGAAGCCGAGCGTGCCGGGCTCTCCGGCCTCAAGGGCCACCGCTCGGTCGGCGGCATGCGGGCCAGCATCTACAATGCCATGAGCGAGGAGGGCGTGATTGCCCTGATCGATTTCATGACGGATTTCCAGAAGCGGCACGGTTGAGTGGAGTCCCTCGAGTGACAGCCAAGACGACTTTCAAGATCCAGACACTGAACAACATCTCGGCCGAAGGGCTGCAGCGTTTTCCTGCCGACCACTACAAGGTGGCGACGGATATTGCCGAGCCCGACGCGATCCTGGTGCGTTCGGCCAAGATGCACGACATGGCGCTGGCCGATTCGCTGCTGGCAGTGGCCCGCGCCGGTGCCGGTGTCAACAACGTGCCGGTGGCGGCGCTTTCGAAGCGTGGCATTCCCGTATTCAACGCGCCGGGGGCCAATGCCAATGCGGTCAAGGAGCTCGTGATTGCCGGCATGCTGCTCGGTGCCCGCAATTTGTGCCAGGCGTGGAATTTCGTCGAGCACCTGACCGAGGATGGTGCGGCGCTGGACAAGGCCGTGGAAGCCGGCAAGAAGAAGTACGTGGGCTTCGAGCTGCCGGGCCGAACCCTGGGCGTGGTCGGGCTCGGCGCCATCGGCGTGCAGGTGGCCAATGCCGCGCTGGCACTTGGCATGCGCGTGGTCGGCTTCGACCCGCAGATCACGGTGCAGCGCGCCTGGCAGCTGTCGTCGGCCGTCGAGCAGGCGCGCAACCTCGACGAACTGTTCAGCCGGTCGGATTTCGTTGCCGTGCATGTGCCGCTGCTGGATTCCACCCGCGGGCTCGTCAATGCGGCGCGGATCGCGCTGATGCCAAAGAACGCGATCGTCCTCAATTTTGCCCGCGGCGAGATTGTCGATGAGCCGGCGGTCATTGCCGCGCTGGCCGACGGCAAGCTGGCGGCCTATGTCTGCGATTTCCCCAGCCGGGCGCTGATCGGCAATCCGCGCGTGATCGCGCTGCCGCACCTCGGGGCCTCGACCCATGAGGCGGAGACCAATTGCGCCGTGATGGTGGCCGACAACCTGCGGGCCTATCTCGAGCACGGCAACATCCGCTACTCGGTGAATTTCCCGGAAGCGGACGTGCCGCGGACCGGCGTGGCGCGGATCACGGTGGCCAATGCCAACGTGCCGAGCATGGTCGGGCAGATCTCGACCTGCCTCGGCAATGCCGGGTTGAACATCTCGGACCTGCTCAACAAGTCGAGGGGCGATCTCGCCTACACGATCATCGACCTGGACGGCGAGGCGACGGCGCCGACGCTGGCCGCCATCCGCGCCATCCCGGGCGTGCTCTGCGTGCGCAACCTCGGCGCCAGCAACCGCCCCCGCCATGAAGAAGAAGGCTGAACCGCGCAAGGCCCGATCGGCGCGCGCCGCTGCCAGCCCCGCGGGCCTGGCCGAATTGCGGAACCGGATCGATGCCGTGGACCTGCGCATCCAGGCACTGATTGCCGAACGCGCCGGCCTTGCCCAGCAAGTGGCCGTGGTCAAGGGTGGCAAGGGTTCGGCGGTCGAGTTCTACAGGCCGGAACGCGAGGTCACGATCCTCCGGCAGGTCGTGGCCCGCAACAAGGGGCCATTGACCAACGAAGAGATGGTGCGGCTGTTCCGCGAGATCATGTCGGCCTGCCTTGCCCAGGAGGAGCCCATGAAGGTGGGCTACCTGGGCCCCGAGGGTACCTTCAGCCAGTCGGCCGTCTACCAGCACTTCGGCCACTCCGTGCGGGCGTTGCCGCTGGGCATGATCGATGAGGTGTTCCACGAGGTTGCCTCCGGCGCCGCGGATTTCGGCGTCGTGCCGGTCGAGAACTCGACCGAAGGCACGGTGAACCACACGCTGGACATGTTCCTGACCTCGCCGCTGAAGATCTGCGGCGAACTGGAGATGCGCATCCGCCAGCACCTGCTGGGCACGATGTCCGGCCTCGACAAGGTCCTGCGCGTCAGCGCCCATCCGCAGTCGCTCGCGCAGTGCCGTGGCTGGTTGCGCGAATACCTGCCACAGGCGGAGCTGCTGCCAGCCAGCAGCAATGCCGAGGGAGCGCGCCGTGCGCGGGACGAGGCCGGCACGGCGGCGATCGCCGGCGATGCGGCCGCGGAAGTCTACGGCCTTGATCGGCTGGTCACGGACATCGAGGATCGCCCGGACAATACCACCCGGTTCCTGGTCATCGGCCGCAAGCTCCTGTCGGCCAGTGGAAACGACAAGACCTCGCTCTTGCTGTCCACGCGCGATACTGACGACGCGGGTGCCCTGCAGAAGCTCCTGGCACCGCTTGCCGAACACCAGGTCAACATGACGCGGATCGAGTCGCGCCCGTCGCGCCAGAGAAAGTGGCACTACGTGTTCTTCCTCGACCTCGACGGCCATGTCGAGGATCCGAACGTGGCCAAGGCGCTGGCCAAGCTGAAGAAGCGGGCGCAGCTGTTCCGTATCCTCGGGTCCTATCCCAAAGCGGTGCTCTGATTGGCCGCGTCCCCGCCACGCGGCGCCATGCGGCCGCGACAACCGGATTTCCAGCGCCTGGCAGCCCCCGGGGTGCGGACGCTCGAGCCCTATGTCCCGGGCAAGCCGATTGCCGACCTGATGCGCGAGTTCGGCATTGCCGATTGCATCAAGCTTGCCTCCAACGAGAATCCGCTCGGGCCGCCACCGGAAAGCCTGGTGGCGATCCGCGCGGCATTGCCGGATCTCGCGCTGTACCCGGATGGCAGCGGCATCGAGCTCAAGCAGACATTGGCAGAGCACCTGTCGGTGTCACCCGCGCAGCTCACCATCGGCAACGGATCCAACGAATTGCTTTCGCTCATTGCGGAAACCTTCCTGACGCCGGATGAGGAGGCGGTCTACGCGGAGTACGCCTTTGCGGTGTATCCACTGGTGGTGCAGGCCACGGGCGCCATGGGTCGCACGGCGCCGGCCAACCGGCCCGACCACGTCCAGCCATTGGGCCACTGCCTCGAGAG
>CAZMVP010000055.1:0-11122 GCA_964569355.1 uncultured Chromatiaceae bacterium
GCTCGTGGACTGATTCCGGTTGGCGTTTGCCGGCCGTGACGCTACAGTGGCGCCACAACATGACAACCGGCCATCGTCGCCACCGGCACTGGTCGAACCAGTTGAACCAAAGGAGGACTCATGTACCTGTCAGCAAAATCCTGGCGGCATGCCGCGCTTGCCGGCCTGTTGACCGCCCTGGCTGGAATGGTCGCCGGCACGGCGCTCGCGGCCGCCCCGGACCTGTCGACTCCGGAAGGCCAGCTCCAGGCCATGCGGCGCATCCAGTGTTCGACGATCGACGGCAAGGCGGTGACGTACTACTGGAAGGGCGTGATGTACAGCCGCGTGCCGGGCGAGGCCGACCGGCTGCTGTTCAACGTCGAGGGCATGAACGTCCGCCAATGCGGGCCCTTGGCGAAGTCGGCGAACAAGTCGGACTTCCGGCTCGTCAGCCGTGAAATCCTGCTGTACGAAGACCCGGAGACCGGTGAGGTGCTGCGCACCTGGCAGAATCCATGGACGGGCAAGACCGTCAATGTCATGCAGGTTGCCAATGACCCGGTCAACGGCAACTACAGCATGATTGGCCGCGACGGCAAGCCGATCAAACCCTTCATCACGACGCTCGGCAACCACTGGTGGGTGTCGCTGGCGATCCCGCTGTTCTATCCGAACCCACTGGCCGGCAACTACCAGAAGTACGTGGGCGGCACCTACCATGCAACGGAGTTCTTCAACTTCTTCGGACAGGTGGACAACCTGCTGGACCGGAAGGCCGATACCGCCGATCTCGCCGTGGGCTGGGAGCGCATTTCCAACTGGCTGCCATGGATGGAGATGGGTGACCGTGTCGGCCTCGTCTATTTCCAGACTGCGGGCCGCAAGCTCGACAAGTGGGATGACCTGTCGGCCACGATGAAGGCGGAGATCGACAAGAACTATCCGGCGTGGCGCAATCCGCCACCGCTGGACGACCAGCGGCCCAATGAAACCAGCTGGACGTACTTCAAGAAGATCATCGACGCGCAGCAGCCGACAGCCGCGAAGTAGCGTCCGGCGGCACCACGGATCACGACGATGACGACACGCTCCATTCGGCACCTGCCGGTGCGCAACCCGCGCACCGGCGCGAACGACCATGAAATCGTGGCTGCCGATGCCGCGGAACTTGGCCGGATCGCGGCACGCCTGCGCGCCGGGCAGGTTCAGTGGGCTGCTGCCGGCGTGGCGCGGCGCCTGGAGGTGCTCAAGGCCTGGTCGGCCCATCTCTCGGCCAATGCCGGGCCGTTGATCGAGGCGCTGGCGACGGATACCGGCCGCCACCTGGTCGCGGTCAGCGAACTCCATGCCGTGATCGGCATGGTCGCCGGCAATGCGGCCCTGGCTGCCAGGGTCCTGGAGCCTGCCGGGAAACCAGCCGCCGAGCGAGCGTCTGCGACGCCCGGCATCGGCATCCAGATGCAGCTCGTCCCCTACGGTCTCGTGGGCGTGATCAGCCCCTGGAACTTTCCACTGCTGCTGTCCATGCTGGATACCATGTCGGCCCTGGTCGCCGGCTGTGCGGTGCTCGTGAAGCCGAGCGAAGTCACGCCACGCTTCGTCGCGCCGCTGATGGCAAGCCTCGAGGGCTTTCCCGAGCTGGCCTCGGTGCTGGCCTTCGTGACCGGTGATGGCCAGACCGGTGCCGCGCTGATCGATCAGGTCGATGCAGTGTGCTTCACCGGCAGCGTGGCCACCGGACGCAGGGTGGGAGAAGCCTGCGCAGCCCGCTTCATTCCTGCCTTCCTGGAATTGGGTGGCAAGGATCCGGTGATCGTGCTGGATTCGGCCGACCCCGACCGCGCCGCCGCGATCGTGCTGCGGGCTTCGGTCCAGGCCACCGGGCATGCCTGCCAGTCGCTCGAGCGCGTCTACGTCGACCGCCGCATCGCACCGGCGTTCATCGAATCCCTGGTTCGCCAGGCCAAGGCCGTGGAGCTGAACTTTCCGGATATCCATCGAGGCCAGATCGGTCCGCTGATTTTCGAGCGCCAGGCGGAAATCATCGCCGGCCAGTTGAAGGACGCCCGGTCGAAGGGAGCCCGGATCCTCGCCGGTGGGCAGGTCGAGCACCATGGCGGCGGATTGTGGATGCGACCGACGGTCGTCACCGAGGTCAACCACGACATGACCCTGATGACGGAGGAGACGTTCGGTCCGGTCATGCCGGTCATCGTTTGTGGCGATACCGAAGAAGCCGTGCGCCTGGCCAATGACTCGATCTATGGCCTGTCCGCGGCCGTGATCGGCAATGAGGCTGAAGCCGTGGCCGTGGGACGCCGCCTGAATGTCGGGGCCGTCAGCATCAATGACGGCGGCCTGACCACCGTGGTGTTCGACGCCGAGAAGAATGCCTTCAATCTGTCAGGCTTGGGGGCGTCCCGAATGGGCCCTTCGGGCCTGCTGCGTTTCCTGCGGCACAAGGCGCTCCTGATCCAGCGTGGTCGCGCCAAGGACATGAGCGACCTGGACGAAGCGCGGGGAGCGCAACCGTAGCAGGGCCTGGACGGCACTGCGACGGCAGGCTCCCCCACAAAGCGGATCAGGCGGCCTTCAGGCCAGTCCGGCGGCGCAGGCCCCCCAGCGCGGCAAAGGCCGACACCAGCAGCACGACCGCCGGCGGCACCGGGATCACGGCAGCCGTCGCATAGTCGCCGAGAGCGGCATGGGCGGCGGCAGTCGGATGGACGCCATCCCAGAAGACGTATTGATCAGGATCGGCGCAGACCGTACCCGAGCCACCCACGCCGGTTGGACCGACAAAGCACTGGTGGCTCGTGTCGGTGAATCCGTACAGCCCGGGATTGGCGATCACGTTGTTCAGGAAGCCATAGACATCCAGGTCGATGATGTTCACGCCGAGCGACGTCCGGAGGCCGGCCGTGGCAGCCGCGAGCTGCGTGTTGAAGTTGGTGGACAGGTACGTCGCACCCGCCACAGTGGCCGGGCCGGCCGCCTGGGCCTCCGGTGTCAGCCCGATGTCCGGGAGATTTGCCACGAGGAAGTTCTGGGCACCGGCAGCAGCGAGTGTCGAGATGATGTTGCTGATGTTCGGCACGGAGTTGACGAGCACCGCCGTGCTGCCCGAGCGAACGTCATTGCCGCCACCCCACACCACATAAAGCGCGTTCGGATCGGCAACCCCGCTGACACCCGGCAGGTAGTAGTTGCTGACCTGCTGCGTCAGCGTTGGCACGGAAGACGTGAATGGCGCCCCGGTCACCGCGCCGCCAAAGGCGAAGTTGGTGCCACCGCCGAGTGCAGGATTGGCGCTCAGGCCCAGGTTGGCGGCAAGGGTTTCCACCCAGACCGGGCCGTTGGAAAAGTGGCCCGGGTAGTAGGGCGGGAACGGTACGCCGCCGGTCAGGATGTTGACGTTGCCCGTGTCGGACAGGCTGTCGCCGAACACGTACATCGCCGAGTAGGCGGAAGCCTGGGCCGAGGCAAGGGCCAGGAAGAGTGCGGCAACAAAGGCGGCAGTGCGTGAGCCACGGGCGACGAAGCGCCCGATCAATTGCTGAAACATGCTAACCCCCACGAATGGTGAAGTTTGTAGTTATTGCTTTGGCGCAGCCCGAGTATAGGCGCGTCCGCGAATCCTGTACAAACTTTAATCAGTCACGGGTTTTGACATAACGGCAGCGCGCCGGCCGCAGCGCCTTGCGGCGCCTGCGCCAGTTCCGCCGGTCAGAACATCGAGTTGGCGTCCGGCTTCTCGTCCGGCTGTGGCCGTGGCGACCGGCTGGGGATGAAGTCGCCGGTGAGCATCTGGTCGTAGGCCATGCCGGGTCCCACCATCGGGTAGACGCAGGCGTCGGGATCGATGATGACCTCCAGGAACGCGGGCCCGGGGAAGTCGAGGAACTCCTTGACGACCGTCGGCACGTCGGACTTCCGGTCCAGCCGCACCGCATATTCGAAGCCGTCGGCCCGTGCCGCCTTGATGAAGTCCTTGCGGTAGAGCGTCTTGTCCGTGGCCGACAGGCGACCCTGGTAGAACAGCTTCTGCCACTGCTTGACCATGCCATCGCCCCGGTTGTTGAGGACCACCACCTTCACCGGCAGCTGGTAGGTCGTGACGGTCTCCAGCTCGCCGATGTTCATGCGGATGCTGGCATCGCCGTCGATGTCGATCACCAGCCGATCCGGATGGGCCACCTGGGCGCCGATCGCGGCCGGCAGGCCGAAGCCCATCGTGCCCATGCTGCCCGAGGTGAGCCACAGCCGGGGCTTCGTGAAATCGAAATACTGGGCAGCCCACATCTGGTGCTGGCCGACGCCGGTCGAAATGATCGCTTCGCCGCGCGTATGCCGATTGATTTCCTCGATGACGAAATTCGGCTGGATCAGCCCGCTCTCGCGGTCGTAGTTCAGGGCATAGACACGCTTGAGTTCCGCCAGCTCCCGGTGCCAGGCGCTGAAATCGGTGTGGATGCGCTGGCGATCGGCCAGGGCGACGAGCTGGCGCAGGTCGCGCTCCAGCATGCCCACGTTGTGCCAATGCACCGACTTGACCTTGCCGACTTCGCAGGGATCGACGTCGAAGTGGGCGATCTTCTTCGCGCGTGGCGCGAATTTATCCGGGATCGCCGCCACGCGATCGTCGAACCGCGCGCCGATGGCGATCAGGAAATCGCAGTCCTCCACGGCATAGTTCGCGGCCGGGGTCCCATGCATGCCGAGCATTTTCAGCGAGAGCTCGTCGGTCGTGTCGCAGGCGCCGATGCCCATCAGCGTGGTGGTGACCGGTATGCCGAAACGGTGGGAGAACTGGCGCAATGCCTCGGACGCATTGGCGCCGATCACGCCGCCGCCGGCATAGATGAGCGGCCGGCTCGACTCCCGCAGCATGTCGAAGAAATCCCTCGCGGCGCTTGCCGGGATCTCGCTCGCCACGAGGGCCGCCACGCGCTGGCGATAGGCATCGATCGGCAGCAGGCCGGTTCCCTGGAACTCGCCGATCCAGTTCTGGATGTCCTTGGGGATGTCGATGACCACCGGGCCCGGGCGGCCCGTGACGGCGATCTCGAAGGCCGTGCGGATGGTCGCCTCGAGACGCTGCGGGTCGGTGACCAGGAACACGTGCTTGGCCACCGAACTCATGATGGCCGAGACCGGGGCCTCCTGGAACGCATCCGTGCCGATGACGCCGGTCGGCACCTGGCCGCAGATCACGATGATCGGCACCGAGTCCGCCATGGAATCGCGCACCGGCGTCACGGTATTGGTCGCGCCGGGGCCGGAGGTGACCAGGCACACACCCACGTTCCCGCTGGCGCGGGCGTAGCCCGCGGCCATGAAGCCGGCACCCTGCTCGTTGGCCGGCACGATCAACGGGATCGGGGCATCGCCGGCCTCGTTGCGGTGCTCGTTGTTGTAGCGGAACACGGCGTCGTAGGTGGGCAGGATGGCTCCACCGCTGTAACCGAAGATGGTGCGCACGCCCTGATCGACCAGGACCTGGACGATGATCTCGGCGCCGGTCATGCGTTTGCCGGCAAGCGGATGGGGAGGGGACTGGACTGCCTGGGCTCTGGGGGTCATGGCTGGGAATCGTTGTGGGATCGCCCGAGTTTCGACCAAGAACCCCCGCATTGCAATAGAATCTCAACTCGGCGACGATTCGCGATCCGCCGGACCACCCGTGTTGCCAAGAGCCTGGACTGCCATGCGCCACATCATCTCCATCCTGCTGCAGAACGAAGCCGGGGCGCTGGCCCGCGTGGCGGCGATGTTTGCCACGCGCGGCTACAACATCGAATCGCTGAACGTGGCGCCCACGGATGATGCCCAGGTCTCGCGGCTGACGCTGGTCACGGTCGGATCGGACCAGGTGATCGCACAGATCAACAAGCAGCTGCTGAAGCTCGTCGATGTGGTGAGGACTGCCGACATGACGCAGGGTGACCACATCGAACGGGAGCTCTTGCTGCTGAAGCTCCAGCTGAACGACGAAAACCGTGCGCGCATCCACGAGCTGGTCCGGCAGGAGGGCGCCCGTGTGCTGCACGATGCCGATGCCGGCTATACCGTTGAACTGACCGGGGCCGCCAATCGCATCGACCAGTTCATCAACCGGGCTGCCGCCCATGCCGATGTCGTGCGGGTGGTCCGCAGCGGTCCGCTGGCCGTGACCCGCGGCAGTCCCGCGCCCGTTGTCACGTCCTGAGCGGACGCCATGACCACCTCGCTCCAGTCCGCGTCCCGGCTGGTCCTGAAAATCGGTTCGTCGCTGCTGGTGGATGCCGCCTCCGGCAAGCTCAACCGCGGCTGGCTCGAATCGGTGGCGGAAGACCTGGCCAGGTTGCGCCAGCGCGGCCAGCAGGTCCTCGTGGTGTCCTCCGGCGCCATCGCATTGGGTCGGCGCTACCTTGGCCTGTCGCGCGAGCAGCGCCGCCTCGAGGAGGCCCAGGCTGCCGCGGCCGCCGGGCAGATCCTGCTGGCCCACGCCTGGCAGGAGGAGCTCGCCGCGCGCGGCCTGCGCTGTGCGCAGGTGCTTTTGACGCCGGACGACACCGAGAACCGGCGGCGTTACCTGAACGCCCGCAATACGATGGAGACGCTGCTGCGTCTTGGCGTGATCCCGGTGATCAACGAGAACGACACGGTCACGACCCAGGAGATCCGCTACGGCGACAACGATCGGCTCGGGGCACGCGTGGCCGAGATGACCAGCGCCGACATCCTCGTGCTGCTGTCCGACGTCGACGGCCTGCATGACGCCGACCCGACCGCCAACCCGGCGGCCCGCCTGATTCCCGAAGTACGGGAGATCACGCCCGCCATCGAGGCCCTGGCCTCGGCCTCGGCCACGGAATTCGGCTCCGGCGGCATGATCACGAAGCTGATGGCCGCGCGGATCTGCATGGGGGCGGGCTGCACCACGGTGATTGCCAGCGGCAAGCGTGAGGCGCCGCTCCAGGCCATCGAGGCCGGTGCGCCCGCCACCTGGTTCCGGCCGAGCAGGACGCCGCGCCAGGCGCGCAAGCAGTGGATCGCCGGCTCGCTCGTACCGCGCGGCACGCTGCGGATCGACGAAGGGGCCGAGAACGCACTGCGTGGCGGCAGCAGCCTGCTGCCCGTTGGCATCATCGAGGTGTCCGGCAATTTCCAGCCGGGAGACGCCGTCACGATCCACAGCCGGGCCGGGCGCGACCTTGGCCGGGGCCTGGTAGCGTACTCGAGCAGCGAGGCGCGGCGGATCTGCGGGCGCCACGGTGAGGAGTTGCCGGCCCTGCTCGGGTACAGTGGACGGGAGGAAATGATCCACCGCGACAATCTGGCCCTGCTGGACAATCCCACATGACCGCCGCAACCATCGACCAAGCCACTGCCGACCTGCCAGCCACCATGGACCGCCTGGGTCTCCAGGCCAGGGAGGCCGCGCGCGAGCTGGCCCGGGCGACGCCGGCCATGAAGAACCGGGCGCTGGCCGGCGCGGCCGCGGCAATCCGTGCGCGGGTCGATGACATCCTCGCCGCGAATGCCCGGGACATGGCAGCCGCGCGCGAGCGTCACCTGACCGCTGCATTGCTGGACCGGCTGCTGCTGGATCCGAAGCGCGTCGAGGCCATGGCGCGCGGCATCGAGGACATTGCAGCGCTGCCGGATCCGGTGGGTACCGTGATTGCCGAATGGACCCGGCCGAACGGCCTCGTGATCCAGCGCATCCGCGTGCCACTCGGCGTCATCGGGATCATCTACGAGAGCCGTCCGAACGTCACCGCGGATGCCGGCGCGCTGTGCCTGAAGGCCGGCAATGCGGTGATCCTGCGCGGCGGTTCGGAGAGCCATGAGTCCAGCCGCGCCATCCATGCCGCGCTGCTCGCCGGCCTTGCCGCCGGTGGCCTGCCGGCAGCGGCGATCCAGATGGTGCCGACGACGAATCGCGATGCAGTCGGCTACCTGCTCGGCCACATGCAGCAGTACCTCGATGTGGTGGTCCCCCGGGGTGGCAAGAACCTGATTGCCCGCGTACAGGCCGATGCGCGGGTACCGGTCATCGGGCACCTGGAGGGCCTGTGCCACGTGTACGTGCATCAATCGGCCGAGGTCGCCATGGCGCGTGACGTGGTCCTCAATGCCAAGATGCGCCGCACCGGCATCTGCGGCGCGGCCGAGACCCTGCTGATCGACCGTGCCTGCCTGTCATCCCACTGGCCGGCAATCGCCGATGCGCTCGTCACGGCCGGCTGCGAATTGCGCGGGGACGCGGAACTGCGCGCGCGCGACCCGCGCGTCAGGCCCGCCACGGAAGAGGACTGGCGCACCGAGTATCTCGATGCCGTGCTGTCCTGCCGGGTCGTCGACGGCGTGGACGAGGCCATTGCCCACATCGCCACCTACGGGTCGGGCCACACCGAATCGATCATCGCCACCGATGCCGGTGCCGTGGAGAAGTTCATGCACGAACTCGACAGCGCCATCCTGCTGCACAATGCTTCCACGCAGTTTGCCGATGGCGGCGAGTTCGGCATGGGCGCCGAGATCGGCATCGCCACGGGCCGGATCCACGCGCGCGGCCCGGTCGGTGCCGAACAGCTGACGAGCTACAAGTACGTCGTCCGCGGCAACGGCCAAACCCGCCCGTAGTGGCCGCCAGCACCGATTTCGACCTGATCGTCATCGGCGGCGGCATCAACGGTGCCGGCATTGCCCGCGACGCTGCATTGCGTGGCCTCAATACCTGCCTGCTCGAACAGGGTGACCTCTGCAACAGCACGACGCGCTGGTCGAGCCGGTTGATCCATGGCGGACTCCGTTACCTCGAGTTCGGTGAACTCGGACTCGTGCATGAATCGCTGCAGGAGCGCGAGACCCTGCTGCGCAATGCACCGCACCTCGTGCATCCGCTGGCCCTGCTCATCCCGATCTACGACAACGCCCGCCGGGGCATGAACACCGTGGATTTCGGCCTCTACGTGTATGACCTGCTGTCGATGGGCCGGTCATTGCCCGGGCATCGGCGGTTGTCGGTCGAGGAGGCCCTGCGACAGGCGCCGGGCCTCGCCGTCGAGGGCCTTGAAGGCGCCGCGCTCTACTACGATGCCCAGGTCCGCTATGTCGAACGGCTGGTGGTCGAGAACGCGCTCGCGGCGGCGCAGGCCGGGGCAACCATCGAAACCCACACGCGCGTGGAGAAGATCCTGCTCGACGGCAACCGGGTGACCGGCGTCGAGGTCGTGCGCACGGCAACGGGCCAACGCCTGGTCCGCCGGGCCGAGACCATCGTCAATGCGGCCGGGCCATGGGTGGACCGGGTGCTCGCCCGGGCCGGGCGGCCGCTGCCGCGATTCCTCGGGCCGACCAAGGGCACCCATGTCGTCGTGCGGCCCTTTGCCGGGTTTGCCGCCACCGCCTGCTATGCGGAGGCCCGTTCCGATGGCCGGCCCTTCTTCATCCTGCCGTGGAACGATCTAGTGTTGATCGGCACCACGGACACGCGCTGCGATGAAGACCCGGCAGCGGTCCGGCCCACGGAAACCGAGATCAGCTATTTGCTCGATGAAACCCGGCACCTGTTCCCGGATTGCGGACTCGTGCGCGGCTCCGTGCTGTATGCATACAGCGGCGTGCGTCCGCTGCCACGCGAAGGACTGAAGCGGACTGCCGCGATCACGCGCCGGCACATCATCCGGCGCCACGGGCGGTCTGCGCGCGGGCTGTACTCGGTGATCGGCGGCAAGGTCACGACCTACCGCAACCTGGCAGAAGAGGTGGTGGACGAGTTGACGCCGCGGCTGCTCCGGTTGCTCAGCCGGAGCCTCGGCGCGAGCGGCACGGCCGACCTGCCGCTGCCAGGCGGATCCCGTCCCCGGGAGGAAGTGCTGCGTGACCTGGCCGGGTATCCGGCGGTTCCTGCATCCAGCCATGCACACCTCGTCGATGTCTACGGCAGCCGCGCCGTGCAGGTTGCCGACCTGACCCGCGATCGGGCGGATCTCGGCGAGGTCATCTGCAAGGTCAGCGGAGCCATAGCCGCGGAAATCGGTTTCGCGGTCCGCGAGGAGTTTGCCGTGGACCTCGGTGATATCCTGCTGCGACGGACCATGATCGGCCTGGGGCCCGACCTGGGCCGGAATGCGCTGCCGGCCGTGCTTGCCATCGCCAGGCGTGAACTGGGTTGGACCGCGGAGCGTTGCCGGAGTGAGGAAGTCGCTTACCTGAAAGAGATTGCGCCGCTACTCTTGTCCTGATTCACGGTACCGCGTTTCGCCAGGAGGCACATTGCGCAGGATGCGGTTTCGACATAAGCCGGCCCACGCGCTGCCGATCCTCATCCTGCCGGCCCTCACCCTGCCGGTCCTGGCGCTGTGGACCTCATTGCTGCTGGCCGACGAAGCCGGTCCCCCGGCACCGGAACCCGATCCGCCGGAGCGCACGAAGTGCGACAGACCCGGCTCCGATGCCGACGCGTGGATCGACCGGATGCAGCGCGGCGTGTACGGCACGGTCTGCGGCAGTGCGAGCTGGTTCGACGGCTTGTTCGGCAATCCCCGCTACGAGCAGGACTCGGACGAGACCTTCGGCCGCCTCGGCCTCCTCGAAACCTATGACCGCCGCGACCAGCTCGATACCCGCGTGCGGTTGCGCGCGCGCTTCGCGTTGCCGAACCTCGAGAACCGCTTTCGCGTGACGCTGGGCCGTGGCGATGCGCAGGATCTCGTGGAGCAGCGGCCCCGCAACTCCGAGAACCCGCTGCCACCGAAGTTCGAATCGGTGGATGACGAAGCCTGGTTGCTGGGGCTCGGTTACTCCAGGCAGAACGGGCTCGAGAACGGCTTCGATTTCGGCGTCGGCGTGCGCCTGCACACGCCGATCGACCCGTACGTCAAGGCCACCTACCGCCACAACCTCATCTTCAACTCGGACACCATGCTCCGCCTGCGCGAGACACCATTCTGGCGCGACAGCCGCGGCTTCGGCACCACGACCCAGGCAACGCTGGATCACCTGCTCACCGAATCACTGCTTTTTCGCTGGAACAACACAGCAACCATTGCCGAAGACACGGAAGGCTTCGAATGGGGTTCGAACGTCAACCTGTACCAGAGCCTGAGCCGGCGGCGCGCGATCAGCTACAGCGTGCTGTTCGTCGGCG
>CAZMVP010000056.1:0-11067 GCA_964569355.1 uncultured Chromatiaceae bacterium
GGCGATGACGGCGTTGATGATCTGGCCCATCGCCTTGCGCGTGGCGGCGCGCGGGTCGAGACCCTCCTCGCTCATGATGCGCTCGACGTTCTCGATCACCACGATGGCGTCGTCCACCACGATGCCGATCGCCAGCACCATCCCGAACAGCGTCAGCTGGTTGATGGTGAAGCCCAGGATCCACATGCCGAGGAATGCGCCCAGCAGTGCGATCGGGATCACGATGGTCGGGATGAGCGTGGCCCGGAGGTTCTGCAGGAACAGGAACATCACCAGGAACACCAGCACGATCGCTTCGACCAGCGTCTTCACGACCTCCTTGATGGAGATCGTGACAAAGGTGGTGCTGTCATAGGGCACGAGCCAGCTCACGCCCTTCGGGAAGCTGCCCTGCAGCCGGTCCAGCTCGGCGCGCACCGCCCGGGCGACACTCAGGGCATTGGCGCCCGGCAGCAGCTGTATGGCCAGGCCGGCGATGGGCCTGGCGTCCCAGGTGACGTCGAAGCCGTACGCCTCCGGGCCGAAGCTGATGGTTGCCACGTCACCCAGGGTGACGGCCGTGCCATCGCTGTTGGCGCGAAGGATGATCTGGCGGAACTGCTCCGGCGAGCTGAAGCGGCCTTCGCCGGCCACGTTGGCCGTGAATCCCCAGCCGGGAGTCGTCGGATCGGCGCCGAGCGCCCCGGCCGCAAACTGGATGTTCTGCGCCCGCACGGCGTTCAGTACCTCGCTGGCGGACAGTCCGTAGCCATGCAGCTTGTCCGGGTTCAGCCAGATCCGCATCGCGTATTCGGCGCCGAACTGCTGTGTGCCGCCGACGCCCGGCACCCGCGAGACCTGTTCAAGCACCTGCGAGGCCATGAAATCGTTGAGCTGCGCTTCGTCGATGTCCGGGTTCTCCGAACGCAACGCCACCACCATGAGGAACCCGGAGTCGGCTTTGGCGACCACCACGCCCTGTTGCGTCACCTCGCTAGGCAGGCGCGGTGTCGCCAGCGCCACCTTGTTCTGCACCTGCACCTGCGCGATGTCGGGGTCGGTGCCGGACCGGAAGGTCAGCGTGATCTGCACGAACCCGCTGGAGCTGCTGCTGGAGCTGAAGTAGAGAAGGTTGTCGATGCCCGTGAGCTGCTGCTCGATTACCTGCGTCACCGAGCCTTCCGCGGTGCTGGCATCGGCGCCGGGATAGGTCGCCGACACGATGATCTGCGGTGGCGCAATGGTGGGGTAGGCCTCGATGCCCAGGTTGGAGATCGACAGCACGCCGCCCAGCGTGATCAGGATCGCGATGACCCAGGCAAAGACGGGATGGTCGATGAAGAAGTTGGACACGCGTGCGGGCCGTCAGCCGCCGTCGGCAGGTTGGCCCGGCTTGCCGGCCGATGCCGCCGGGGCCTGGGCTTGCCAGGGCTCCGCCGTGGCCGGCGAGCCGACAGGCGCCGCCTGCACGCCCGACACGATCACCCGGTCGCCGGCGGCGAGGCCGGAAGTCACCACCCAGTCGTTGCCCTTCATGCCCCCGGTCGTCACGTCACGGCGGGCCACCTTGCCGTCCTCGCCAACGATCAACACGTAGTTGCCGCCAGGGTCGCTTTGCATCGCGGGTTGCGGCACCAGGAATGCGCCACCGCGCTCGCCCAGCGTCAGCTCCAGCGTGACGTAGCTGCCCGGCAACAGTGTCCGCTGCGGATTCGGCAGCAGCGCGCGCAGGGTTACCGTGCCGGTGGCTGGATTCACCGTGTTCGAGGAGAAATCGACGGTGCCGGATTCCGGATAGGGCGTGCCATCCGGCAGCCTGACCTGCACCGTGGACTTGCCCGGCTGCCTCAAGCTCAAGTCGCCGGCGTGCTGGGCCTGCTGCAACCGGTTGAGGTCACCGATGGGCAAGGTGAAGTTCACGTACAGCGGATCGATCTGGTCGACCGTGGTCAGCAGGGTCGCGCTGCCGCTGCCCACCAGCGCGCCTTCGGTGACCTGTTGCTCGCCGGTGCGCCCCGCGATGGGTGCGGTGACGTCTGCATAGCCGAGATTGATGCGCGCCGACTCGACGCTGGCCTCCGCGGCCTGCACGGCGGCCTTCGCGGTGCGCTCGCTGGCGAGTGCGGCATCAAGGTCCACCTGGGAGATGTAGCCCTTCGGTGCGAGCGTGCGCGAGCGGTCCGCGGTGATGTGGGCATTGGTATAGCTGGCCTCTGCCTGCGCGAGCTGTGCCCGGGCGTTGTCCAGCGCGGCCTTCAGCGGCGCGGGGTCGATCTTGAACAGCAGCTGTCCCTGCTTCACCTCGCTGCCTTCCTGATAGGTGCGCTTCAGCAGCACCCCTGCCACCCGCGCCCGCACGTCGGCACTGCGGTAGGCGGAGAGCCGGCCGACCAGATCCCTCGTCAATGGCACCACGCGAGGTTGCACGGTCACGACTCCCACGGTCGGCGGCGGCGCGGCCTGCCGTTGATCCTGGTCGCCGCTCCGGCAGGCAGACAGGGTCAACAGGCACAGGGTCGACAGGAGTGTCGCGAAGGTTCGTGATCTCATCACCGCGATGGGCTCCTTTGCGGGCAGGGAATGCCAGCGCTGGCCGGGATCGCCAGTGGCAAATGCGAGTCATTCTTATCCCGGGAAGATATTACCCGGTATTCGCTCCCGGCCGCCGGGGAGGGAAGGATCGCGTCCCAAAAAAAAGATGCCGGCCTTGCGGCCGGCATCCAGGTACTCACGCAACCGCCCGCGTGGGCGGCAATCCGGCGACTTAGAGGATGTCGCCGAACTGGTAGCGGAGGTCAACAGTCGCCGAGCCGCCGCCGAAGAAGTTGTACGAGGAGGCCGTATCGCCATCGGAGTAGGTGACACCCACCGACAGGGCAGGGGTCATCAGGTAGCGGCCGCCAACGGACCAGGACGAAATGGTGTAATCGTAGTCAGTGTGGTCCACGTCCATGCTGTCCCAGCTGATCATCGCATTGACCTCGAACTTGTCCGTCAGCATGTGGCGCAGGCCGGCACCGAGGCCCCAGCCGTCAGTGTCATTGTCGGTGTCGTCCAGGTTGAGCTTGCTGTAGCGGACGTTCAGGACGGCATCGGTGTTCGGCCCGACGTGCGGGTGCACGCCGGCAACGATCTTGTAGCCATCGAAATCGACGTCGGAGCACTCATCGCTGCAGCCGAAGGTGCCGTTGGAGTACTGGGCCTGGACATGGAACAGGTCGGCGATGCCGAGACTGCCGTCGAGGTTGAATGAGTCGCTGGTGTCGTCGCCGGAGGTGTACTGGGTATAGCCCAGCTGGCCGTAGGTCCAGGCCGGGCCCGCGGCGAAGGCCGGGGCGGCGACCAGGGCCGCCATCGCAAATGCGGCGGTACTCAGGATTTTCATTGAAGGCTCCTTATGTAATACGCACAAAAACCACAACTGCGCACCGGTCAATCCGGCGGCGCGGGCGCATATTACGTCTAAGGATGCAAAAAAGCTACAGTAAAAACCCCTTTATACCGCAGTCACAGCATTGCTGTGGCATTCCCACTACCTGCCGGCGTGGCGGTTTTGCCACGCCGGCAGGTCATCGGCTCAGCCAGTGGTCCGCCGCTTGGGCATGACCACGGCGATGCCCAGCGCTACCACGAAGGCCCCGATGAGGAAGCCCATCTGCGGCAGGTATTCCAGCGGCTCGGTCCAGAACTCGGTGAACCAGCCCCACTCCTGGGTGATCTCGATGGTCACCCACATCACGCCGGCGGTCGGGATCGCATACCGGACGGCCTGCAGGATCCGCGTGAACCGGATGAGCCGCATCAAGAGATAGAACGTCCAGATCGCGAGCAGGAAGACCGCGACATAGGTCGCCGGGTGGTGCAGGCCGAAGAAGCGCGTGTCGATCAGGAACAGCGACACGGCGTAGCAGAACCAGACGACATAGAGCACCTCGAGGAACGTGATCCGCGCGAAGTTGCGCTCCGAGGCCGAGCTCGGCTTGCCGGCGTCGTAGCGGCACATCCGCTGGATCCACATGAATGCGTTGCAGCGCGTATCGCGGTTGAACACGAAGAACGGCAGCGTCGCCATCAGGAGGCCGGTGGTGGCCTCGACGAACATCAGGCTCGGGGTCAGGATTGCCTCGCCGTTGACGATCAGCGGGCTCATGCCGACGAAATCCGGGTTGAAGCGGAAGCCCAGCTCGATCCAGCCGCTCCAGATCAGGTGGGCGGCGATGAACCCGGTCCAGGTTCCCACGGCTTCGCTCTTGCTCAGCGAGGCGCGGATCACCATGACCACCGCGACGGCGCCAAGCACGAGACCGATCGGCGTGCCGTAGCGATCCGGGAAAATGTCGGTGATGAAGTCGAGCACGCTGTGCATCAGCGGCACGATGCCGAGCACGGCAATGAAGGCAAAGATGCCGACGAACGGCGGTGCGGACAGGCGGCCGAGCCGGGCAGCCGGAAGTGCAGCGGTTGTCATGTTGGTAGTCCCTCCCAGTTAACCCGCGGACTAGACCACATGCCTCCGATTCAGGTCAATGCTGCACCTTGCGTGACTGACCTCAATGACGGACCTCGAAGATGGCTGGATCGTCCGCGTAATCGGTGAGCATGACGCGCACCCGCGCCTGCCACAGCGTCTGGAACTCCGTCATGTCATCCGCCGAGGCGCTCTGGTCCAGGCACGACGGCAGCAACTGGAAGGTCCGCGGGCTGCCCGGTACGTTGCCCACGTGCGCGGTGGCATCCACATGGGCCATGGTGTCCAGCCGCGTCAGGCGGATCTGCGCCGGGATGTCCGCCCCGAAGCTGAGCAGCCCGCGCCGGTCGAAGTGGCCGCCGATGCCCTTGAAGCCCAGGTCCTCGGTGGCCCCGGTCAGCAGCCCGAGGACGTTCGCGATCACGCCGTTCACGCCTTCGGTGCGTGCGCCGCGGATCTCCACGCGGATTGCGCCACGCTCGGGGCAGTCATTCGGATACAGCACCTTGAACGCCGCGCGGGCCAGCAGGAAGGCGGACGCGACGGTCGGGCAGGAGTGCCCGGCCAGCTTCACGACATCGCCATAGGCGTAGTCGAAGATTCCGTCGCGCGCGGCGCCGAGGAAGTTGGCCAGCGGGTCACGCATGCGCAGGGTCGGGCCGGCGCTGAAGAACTCCGGGAACTGCATTGCTACGTTCATTGTCGGGACTCCGGGTCAGACCACGTTGAAATCGATGACGATCGCGCCGGGTTCCCGCTGGCGGTACTCGATCCGGACGCGCTCGCCGTAGCGCTCGCGGAGCTGGTTCAGCAGGGGCAGCGGGTCGTGATCGTTGACGAACTGCATGGTCTCGCCACTCTGCAGGGAATCCAGCGCGCCGAAGATCGCGGCATGGCGGAAGCGCTTGGCGACCCCGCGCGCGTCGAACGGGTAGATGGCCGATGGGGACTGGTGAAGATGCATTTGCGACATGGGCATTCCTTCGAGGCGACTGATCAAAAGATGTATCGAGCTTACATCTTTTGAGGCCGGGTCCGGAACAGCGGAGTTTCCCGTAGCTCGTCAGCCGAGCTCGACGGCGTGGCCGTCGGCGTCGAAGGCCAGCAGGTTGTCGAGCGTGCCGCGCCGGATTGCTTCAACCATCCGGTTCAAATGGTCGGTGATCATCTGGCCGTCGAACACATCGACGTTCGTACTGCGCACGGTGGACGACAGCGCCGCCGCGAACAGGATTGCCCAGTCCGGGCCCGCCGCACGCGACTCCTCCCGCAACGCGATGAAATCGGCAATCTCCTCCGGCGCCTTGTCCACGCACATGAGCGGCACCAGTGCACCGCCGTGGCCGGCCTCGAAGGCAGTACGCTGTTCCGGCGTGGCTTCGTCGTCGAGTTCGGCACCGGCGAACACCAGCAACAGGCGTTGGGGCGTGCCCTGGGCGCGCGCCGCCTGGAGCAGTTGGTCAAAGCTTCCGATCCGCATGTGGTTTTCTCCCGTGGCCGCTAGAATGCACCAGGATTGCACGCCCTATGCCGAGACTTCCCCGTATCCACCTGCCAAGGCCCGCCCGACCGCCTCGAACCGCGATAGCGGCGGCACGGGATTCATGAGCAGCGCCGGTCGCCATCGATGGACAACCCTGCTGCTTGCCGCCCTGGCCGGCGGCTGCGTGCACACGCCACCCACGAAACCGCAGCTTGCGCCGATCGAAGCCACGACGCTGGGCCTTGACGGCGCACCGGCCCCGGTGATTGCCGTTGCCTGGTGGCAGGCCTTCAAGGATCCGCAGCTGGACAGGCTGGTGGCAGGGCTCGTCGACCGGAACCCTGGCCTTGAGGGGGCTCTCGCCCGCATGCGCGCCGCGCAGGCCGAGCTGGCTTTCACCGGCAGCGAGGACCGCCCGCAGCTGAGCCTCGATGCAGAGGAGCAGCGCATGCGGTTGAGTGGCGAGTACATCATCCCGCCACCCTATGGCGGCAGCCATCGCTGGACCGGCGAAGTGGTGGCCAACCTTTCCTGGAACCTGGATTTCTGGGGTCGGCAGGCCGACCTCATCGCCCGCAGCCGCCACGGCGCGGAAGCCGCGGCGCTCGACGTGGAAGCTGCGCGACAGGCACTGGCCGGTGCGCTGGTCCAGACCTATCTCCAGCTGGCGCTGGCCTGGCAGTCGGCCGACATCGCCGCGGCGGATGTCGAGGATCGCACGACGGTGCTGGGGTTGGTGGAGAGCCGTTTCGACCACGGGCTGGAGAATGCCGCGGCCGTGGAGCGGGCGAAGGCGCTGCTGGCGGAAGCCAAGGCCGGGCAGGCACGTGTTGTCGCCACGCGCGACACGCTGGTCCATGCCGTGGCGGCGCTGGCGGGACTCGGCGCCGACGCCCATGCCGGCATCCACCGCCCCGGGTTGCAGCCGGATGCGGCGCTGCCGCTGCCATCGGCCCTGCCGGCCGACCTGCTCGCACGGCGACCCGACATCCTCGCCGCCCGGGCGAGGATCGATGCCGCGCTCGCGGGCCGCGAGGCGGCCCGCGCGGCGTTCTATCCGGACATCAACCTGGTCGGGCTGGTCGGCTTCCAGGCCATCGGGCTGTCGAATCTATTCGACAGCGAGGCGCTGACCTATGGCGCGGGGCCGGCGATCCACCTGCCGCTGTTCGATGCCGGGCGGCTGCGGGCGCAGTATGCCGGCATGACGGCCGGGCTCGACATGGCAGTCGCCGATTACAACGAGGCCGTGCTCTCGGCAGTCCGCCAGACTGCCGACGCGCTGACGCGGATCCAGGCTCTTGCCGACCAGCGCACGCAGCAGGGTGCGGCCCTGGCGGCCGCCGAGCGGGCCCATGCACTCGTGAAGTCGCGTCAGTCGAGCGGCCTGGCCAGCCGGATCGACGTGCTGGCAGCGGCATCGACCGTGCTCGCGGCACGCGAACGCGCGGACACGCTGGCCGCACAATCCGCCATCCAGCGCGTGGCGCTGCTCGTGTGCGTGGGAGGAGGGTTCCATTGATCCAACGTCATCCAGCAGGTGCCAGGTGCAATGACTGAAGAAACCGGCAACGGTGCGCGGCGCCGGTGGTTCATGATCCTGGGCGCGGTCATCGCGGTTTGCGCCATCGCCTGGGGCCTGTACTGGTTCCTTGTCGGCCGCAACCACGAGACCACCGACGATGCCTATGTCAGCGGCAACATCGTCACGATCACGAGCCGCGAGGCCGGCACCGTGCTTTCGCTGCATGTCGACGATACCCAGTCGGTACGCCGGGGCCAGGTGCTGGTGGAGCTGGACCCGACCACCGCGCAGGTGAACCTCGCCGCTGCCCAGGCCAACCTCGCCACCGTCGTGCGGCAGGTGCGCGGCGCCTTCTCGAATGCGGACCTGTTGCGGGCCCGGTTGCGCGAGGCAGAGGTCGCCCTGGCGCAGGCGGAAGCCAATTACGAGCGCCGGCAGTCGACCGAACGCGGCGCCGTGTCCGGCGAGGAGCTTGCCCATGCGCGGGACGCGGTGGCCAGCGCGGAAGCGACGGTGCACGCCGCACAGGGCGGGCTCAACCTGGCGCTGGCCAGCATCGAGGGCACGGAGATCGCCAGCAATCCGGAAGTCCTGTCGGCCGAAGCGAGGCTGCGGGCCGCGATGATCGTGCTCGGCCACATGCGCATCGTCGCACCGGTGGACGGCGTCGTCGCCCGGCGCACCGTGCAAGTGGGCCAGCACGTGGCGGCCGGCATGCCGCTGATGGCGGTGGTGCCGCTGGAGAACGTCTGGATCGACGCCAATTTCAAGGAAAACCAGCTCGAGCACATGCGGGTCGGCCAGCCGGTTACGGTGACCACCGACATCTATGGGGGCGATGTCACCTTCCATGGCCACATCGAGGGCCTGGGCGCCGGTTCGGGCAGCGCCTTTGCGTTGCTGCCGCCGCAGAACGCCTCCGGCAACTGGATCAAGGTCGTGCAGCGCGTGCCGGTGCGCGTGGCGCTGGATGCAAGGGAACTTGCCGAGTATCCGTTGCGGGTCGGGCTGTCCGTGACCGTCACGGCCAACATCCGTGATCGCAGCGGTGCGGTGATGACGACGACGGTCGGGCCCGGGACCTCCCGGGCCATGACCGGCGAGGACAGCACGGCCGCCGCGGACGCGATGATCGCCCGCATCCTGCGCGAGAATGGCGCCGGGGCCCGGTGAGCCACGCTGCCACGCTGCCACCGATGCGGGGCACGCCGCTGGCGATTGCCTCGATCGCGCTGGCGCTCGGCACCTTCATGCAGGTGATGGACACCACCATCGCCAACGTGTCGCTGCCGGTCATCGCCGGCAACCTTGGCGTCAGCCCGAACCAGGGCACCTGGGTCATCACCTCGTTCGCGGTGGCCAACGGCATCGGCGTGCCGCTGACCGGCTGGCTGATGGGGCGTTATGGCGTGGTGCGCACCTTCGTGTTTTCCGTACTGACGTTCACGCTGGCCTCGTTCCTCTGCGGCATCGCGTGGAGCCTGTCGTCGCTGATCGTGTTCCGGGTCATCCAGGGCGCGGTGTCCGGCCCGATGATCCCCGGCTCGCAGGCGCTGCTGATCGCGATCTTCCCGGATGAGAAGAGAGCCACCGCGCTCGGCATCTGGTCCATCACCACGCTGGTGGCGCCGGTCGTCGGCCCGATCCTCGGCGGCTACATCTCGGACAACTACCACTGGGGCTGGATCTTCCTGATCAACGTGCCGATCGGGGTCATCGTCACGATGCTCTGCTGGGGCTACCTCAAGGACCGCGACACGCAGACCTCGAAGCTGCCGATCGACCTCGTCGGGCTCGGCTTGCTCATGGTCTGGGCCGGCACGCTGCAGGTCATGCTGGACACCGGCAAGGACGCCGACTGGTTCTCCTCGCCCGTGATCGTGGCGGAAGCGATCATCACGGTCATCGCCTTCGCGGCCTTCGTGATCTGGGAACTGACCGACAAGCACCCCATCGTCGACCTGTCGCTGTTCCGCAACCGGAATTTCACGCTGGGCACGCTGGCCTTCCTGCTCGGCTATTCGGTGTTCTTCGCCAACAACCTGCTGATGCCGTTGTGGATGCAGACCCAGCTCGACTACACCGCCACCTGGGCGGGACTGGTGGCCGCGCCGGCCGGCGCGATCGCCTTCATGCTGACGCCACTCTCGGCCTGGCTCCTCGCCCGGATCGATGCGCGCATCATGGCCACCGCGGCCTTCATTGCCTTCGGCGTGTCGTTCCTGATGCGCGCGAATTTCACGGCCGATGCGTCCTTCATGGACTACACGCTGCCGCTGCTCGTGCAGGGCATCGGCATGGCGACCTTCTTCGTCGCCATGCTCAGCATCCTGCTCGAGGGCATTCCGCCGGCCAGCATCCCGCTGGCATCGGGGTTGTCGAACTTTGCCCGGATCATCGGCGGCGGCTTTGCCGCGTCCATCGTGACCACGCTCTGGGAACGGCGCGAGGCGTTGCACCAGACCCACATGGCGGATCACCTGAGCGCGTTCGATCCGGCGCTGAACCAGGCCCTTGCCACGCTGCACGGCCTGGGGTTGCCCGATCTCGCGGCACAGGCGGCCCTGGTGCGCACGATGACACGGCAGGGTTTCCTGCTGGCTGCCGACGACCTCTTCTGGCTGTCGGGCTGGATTTGCCTGGCGTTGTGCGGAACGGTCTGGCTGTGCCGCCACAAGCCTGCCGCGGAACAGGCCGCGCCACCGGCCGCGCACTGACGTGCCTTCCAGCCGTTGCGGTACCATGCGGCCCATGAAACGCGAAACCCTTGCCATCCACGGCGGCTTTGCCGGCGACCCGCAGACCCACTCGGTCGCGGTGCCGGTCTACCAGACCACGAGCTATTACTTCGACGATACCCAGCACGGGGCGGACCTGTTCGACCTGAAGGTACCGGGCAACATCTACACCCGGATCATGAACCCGACCACGGCGGTGCTCGAGGAGCGGGTGGCACTGCTCGAAGGCGGCGTCGGTGCGCTGGCGCTTGCTTCCGGCATGGCGGCGATCACGGCCTGCGTGCACACGTTGGCGAAAGCCGGCGACAACATCGTCGCGACGAGCCAGATCTACGGCGGCACCTACAACTTCTTCCGCCACACGCTGCCGAACCAGGGCATCGAGGTGCGCATGGTGGATGGCCGCAATCCATCGGCCTTCGCCGCCGCGATCGATGCCAACACGAAGATGGTGTTCTGCGAGTCGGTCGGCAACCCGGCCGGCAACGTGGTGGACATCGCCGCGCTGGCCGGGGCGGCCCATGCCGCCGGCGTGCCGCTCGTGGTGGACAACACCGTGCCAACGCCGGTGCTGTGCCGGCCGTTCGAGCATGGCGCGGACATCATCGTCCATGCGCTGACCAAGTACATGGGCGGCCACGGCACGAGCATCGGCGGGGCGATCGTCGATTCCGGCAAGTTCGCGTGGCAAGGCAATCCCCGGTTCCCGCAGTTCTGCAACCCCGATCCGAGCTACCACGGCATCATCTACACCGAGGCCTTCGGGCCGGCGGCCTTCATCGGGCGCGCGCGGGTCGTGCCCCTGCGCAACATGGGCGCGGCGCTTTCACCGTTCAACGCCTTCCTGATCCTGCAGGGCATCGAGACGCTGCCG
>CAZMVP010000057.1:0-11006 GCA_964569355.1 uncultured Chromatiaceae bacterium
TGCCGTACATCGTGGTGTACCTGAACAAGGCGGACATGGTGGACGACGCGGAGCTTCTGGAGCTGGTGGAGCTGGAAGTTCGGGAGCTGCTGTCGACCTACGAGTTTCCCGGGGACAAGACGCCGATCGTGGTGGGGTCGGCGCTGAAGGCCTGGGAAGGGGACACGAGCGAGCTGGGCTCGCAGAGCGTGGAGAAGCTGGTGGCGGCGATGGATGCATACATTCCGTTGCCGGAGCGGGCGGTGGACGGCGCCTTCCTGATGCCGATCGAGGACGTGTTCTCGATCTCGGGTCGCGGCACGGTGGTGACCGGGCGGATCGAGCGGGGCCGGGTCAAGGTTGGCGAGGAAGTGGAGATCGTCGGCATCCGGCCGACGGCGAAGACGACGTGCACGGGCGTGGAGATGTTCCGGAAGCTGCTGGACGACGGGCAGGCCGGCGACAACGTGGGCGTCCTGCTGCGCGGCACGAAGCGTGAGGAAGTGGAGCGAGGCCAGGTGCTGGCCAAGCCCGGCAGCATCACGCCGCACACGGATTTCGAGGCGGAGGTGTACGTGCTGACCAAGGAGGAGGGTGGCCGGCACACGCCATTCTTCAAGGGTTATCGGCCGCAGTTCTATTTCCGGACGACGGACGTGACGGGGGCGTGCGAGCTGCCGGAGGGAGTTGAGATGGTGATGCCGGGTGACAACATCAAGATGAAGGTGAGCTTGATCAACCCGATCGCGATGGAAGAGGGCCTGCGGTTTGCCATCCGTGAGGGTGGCCGGACGGTGGGCGCCGGGGTCGTGGCCAAGATCATCAAGTAGGCTAGGCACGAGAAACCGGCCGCCGGGCAGTACAGTTACTGTAAATGTGTAGATAAATCAGGAATATAGACATGGCAAAGAGTCAGAATATCCGGATCAGGCTGAAGGCCTTCGATCATCGCCTGATCGACAATTCGGCCCGCGAAATCGTCGATACCGCCAAGCGCACCGGCGCCCAGGTCCATGGCCCCGTGCCGCTGCCGAGCAAGATCGAGCGCTTCACGGTCCTCGTCTCGCCGCACGTGGACAAGGATGCCCGTGACCAGTACGAAATCCGTACCCACAAGCGCCTGATGGACATCGTCGAACCCACGGAAAAGACCGTGGATGCGCTGATGAAGCTCGAACTGCCCGCCGGCGTCGACGTGCAGATCAAGCTCAACTAACAAAAATTGAAACCGGCAAAGACGCTGGTATACTGCTCGGCTCCGCGTAGTGTCCCGCAGGTTCCTGCGGCGCACGCCACGCAGAGCACATAAGCAAGCGAACCCGCCGTTGGGCCTGCCAGGCGCCGTACTTCAAGTGTTCTGGCCGGCTGTACGGCTCTTCGAAAGGAAGAGGGTTCAGGGGACTCCGACGGAAGCAGGCCTGCCCGGATATCCGGGGCTGGCCGTGTCCGCGCAGGATTCGCAGGCGGCCTAAAGGCTGCGTCAGGGTCGGCATTTGACGGGTGGTAGTGCCCGCAAGCCGGCCAGGAATACCGACCAGGAAGTGCAGGGCATGGCCATCGGACTCATAGGACGCAAACGCGGCATGACGCGGGTCTTCACGGAAGAGGGTGCCTCGGTGCCCGTGACCGTGATCGAGGCGCTGCCCAACCGCGTGACCCGGGTGAAGAGCGCGGAATCCGATGGGTATTCGGCAATCCAGGTAACCACCGGCAGCGTCAAGCAGAGCCGGGTCAGCAAGCCGGTCGCGGGCCAGTTTGCCAAGGCCGGCACCGAGCCGGGCGAGGGCCTCTGGGAGTTCCGCGCCACGGCCGACGAGGCGGGGGCCCATCCTGCCGGCTCCGAGGTCACGGTGGAGGCTTTCGCGGTGGGCCAGAAGGTGGACGTCCGCGGCACCACCATCGGCAAGGGTTATGCGGGAACCATCAAGCGGCACAATTTCCAGAGCCAGGACGCGACCCACGGCAACTCGGTCTCCCACCGTGCGCCGGGCTCGATTGGCCAACGGCAGACCCCCGGCCGCGTGTTCAAGGGCAAGCGGATGTCGGGCCACATGGGGAACGTCGTCAGGACCACGTTGAACCTGGCCGTCGTCCGGGTGGACAAGGAACGGAACCTGCTGCTCGTCAGTGGTGCCGTGCCGGGGCATGCCGGGTCCCATGTGGTGGTCAAGCCGGCAGCCAAAGTGCGCCGCAAGAGAAAGGTCTGAGGCTGGCTATGAAGCTTTCAATCCAGGGTGGCGGCAGTCTCGAGGTGCCGGATGGCGCCTTTGCCGCCAGATACAACGAAGCCCTGATTCATCAGGTGGTTACCGCCTACATGGCGGGCGGGCGGGCCGGAACCAAGGCCCAGAAGACCCGGGCCGAGGTCCGCGGTGGCGGTCGCAAGCCGTTCAACCAGAAGGGCAGTGGCCGGGCGCGTGCCGGTACCATCCGCGGCCCGATCTGGGTCGGTGGTGGACGGGCTTTTGCAGCACGGCCTCGCGACCATGCCCAGAAGGTCAACCGCAAGATGTACCAGGCAGCCATGCGTTCGGTGCTGTCCGAGCTGGTGCGCCAGGACCGCCTGGTCGTCGTCGACGAGATCCGGGTCGATCGGCCGAAGACCAGGGACCTCGTGGCCCTGCTCCGCGGTCTCGACCTTAAGCGCGTGCTGATCCTGGTGCCGGCTGCCGGCCATGACGTACCGGCCGTCGACGCGAATCTGCGGCTGGCTGCGCGCAATCTGCCCGGCGTGGAAGTGCTCGAGGTCAACGAGCTGAACCCGGTGTCGGTGCTGCGTTTCGACAAGGTGCTGGCAACGTCGGCTGCCATCAAGGCTGTTGCGGAGCGACTCTCATGAATGCGAAGGCAACCGCCAAGGAGCCGGCGGCCCCCGGCCTGTCACTTGCGGCCCGGCTGAACAATGAGCGCCTGATGTCCGTGCTGCTCGGTCCGCACCTGTCGGAGAAGAGCAGCCGGCTGGCCGACCGGCACAAGCAGTTCATCTTCAAGGTGCGTCGGGATGCCGACAAGCCGGAGATCGGGCGGGCCGTCGAGCTGATGTTCGGCGTCGATGTGCTCGAGGTCCAGGTGGTCAACGTCGCCGGCAAGGCGAAGCGCTTCGGGCGCAGTCCGGGCCGCCGCAAGGACTGGAAAAAGGCTTACGTGACGCTGGCCGAGGGCCAGGACATCGACTTCTCCGGCGCTGAATAGCGCGCCGCCGGAACCACGCTGAACACAGGCACCCAGTACCGAACGATCAGGCTGAATCCGACATGGCACTCCAACAGACCAGACCGACATCTCCCGGGCGGCGCTTTGTCGTCAAGGTGACGACGCCGGATCTGCACAAGGGCGATCCGTTCATGCCGCTGGTGACGCGGCTGTCGCGGGCGACCGGGCGCAACAACAACGGCCGCATCACGACCCGCCACAAGGGCGGTGGCCACAAGCGGCTGTACCGGATCATCGATTTCAGGCGGGACAAGGACGGCATCCCGGCCCGTGTCGAGCGCATCGAATACGACCCGAACCGCAGCGCGCACCTCGCCCTGCTGCTGTATGCGGACGGCGAGCGCCGCTACATCATCGCTCCGAAGGGCCTGGCCGCCGGCGATGCCGTTTCGTCCGGTCGCGATGCCTCCATCAAGTTGGGCAATGCGCTGCCGCTCAGGAACATCCCGGTCGGCACGCTGGTCCATGCCGTCGAGCTGAAGCCTGGCAAGGGTGCCCAGCTGGCCCGTGCGGCGGGCACGAGCGTGCAGATCGTCGCGCGTGACGGCGCCTATGCGACCGTTCGCCTGCGTTCCGGCGAGATGCGCCGCGTGCACGTCGAGTGTCGCGCGACGATCGGCGAAGTGGGTCGCGAGGAGCACAACCTCCGCAAGGACGGCAAGGCCGGCGCAAAGCGCTGGCGGGGCATTCGCCCGACGGTCCGCGGTGTCGTGATGAACCCCGTCGACCATCCGCACGGCGGTGGCGAGGGCAAGACCTCCGGCGGCCGTCATCCGGTGACGCCGTGGGGCGTCAAGACCAAGGGCTTCAAGACCCGCCGCAACAAGCGCACCGCAATCATGATCGTGCGTCGGCGCGACAAGAAGTAACCGCTCTCCTCCGAGGAACAGCAAGCGTGGCTCGATCCATAAAAAAGGGACCATTCGTCGACCTCCACCTGGCCAACAAGGTGCGGCAGGCGGTGGGAACCAACAGTCGCCGGCCGATCAAGACCTGGTCGCGCAGGTCCATGATCGTTCCCGAAATGGTCGGGTTGACGATCGCCGTGCACAACGGCCGGGACCACATTCCCGTGCTGGTCACCGAGAACATGGTCGGCCACAAGCTTGGAGAGTTCGCGGCGACGCGGACCTTCAAGGGACATTCGGGCGACAAGAAGACCAAGGCCGCGGCCGCGGGCTCAGGTCCGGGCGCTGGCGCTCCGGCACGTTGAGGACAGGGAAATGCAGGTATCCGCCACACTGAAGAATGCGCGCATCTCGGCCCAGAAGTGCCGACTCGTTGCCGACGCCATTCGCGGCAAGACGGTCGCCAATGCCCGGCAGGTGCTCGACCTGATGCCGAAGAAGGGCGCCGGCCTGTTGAAGAAGGTGCTCGATTCCGCCATCGCCAATGCCGAACACAACAACGCTGCCGACATCGACGAACTCAAGGTCGCCACGGTCTATGTCAACGAGGCGCCCCGCATGCGCCGCTTCAAGGCATCGGCCAAGGGCCGTTCATCGCCGCGACAGAAGCGGAGCAGCCACATCACCATCCAGGTAGCGGACGAATAGATCATGGGTCAGAAGGTCAATCCGATTGGGATCCGCCTCGGCATCACGCGCGAGTGGGCATCGAAGTGGTATGCCGACTCCCGCACGTTCCCGAAGTACGTCATCTCGGATTTCCGGGTTCGCGAGTTCCTGGCGAATAAGCTCAAGGAAGCGTCCGTCGGCAAGATCCACATAGAGCGTCCGGCGCGCAAGGCGCACATCACGATCCATACCGCGCGGCCCGGCGTCGTCATCGGCAAGAAGGGCGAGGACATCGAGAGCCTGCGGAGCCAGGTGGCAAAGCTGCTCAACATGGCGCTTGCCGACGTGCGGCTCAACATCGCGGAAATCCGCAAGCCCGAGCTCGATGCACAGCTGGTTGCCGAAGGCATTGCCCAGCAGCTCGAGCGGCGGGTGATGTTCCGCCGGGCCATGAAGCGCGCGGTGACCAACACCATGCGCCTTGGCGCCCAGGGCATCAAGGTGCAGGTCGGCGGCCGCCTGAACGGTGGCGAGATCGCCCGGACCGAGTGGTACCGCGAGGGTCGCGTGCCGCTGCACACCTTCCGCGCCGACATCGATTACGCGCTCGCCGAGGCCAAGACGACCTACGGCGTGCTCGGGGTCAAGGTCTGGATCTTCCGTGGCGAAGTGTTTGACCAGCAGGAGGCGCCGGCCGAGGAAGCCGCCGCGCCGGCCGCGCGCTAAGGAATCACGTCCATGATGCAACCCAAGCGAACCAAGTTCCGCAAGCAGTTCAAGGGCCGCAACCGCGGCCTTGCCCAGCGTGGCAGCACCGTGGCATTCGGTGAGTACGGACTGAAGGCCGTTGACCGTTGCCGGCTGACAGCGCGGCAGATCGAGGCGGCCCGGCGCGCAATGACGCGTTACGTGAAGCGTGGCGGCAAGGTCTGGATCCGGATCTTCCCGGACAAGCCGGTCACGACCAAGCCGCTCGAGGTCCGGCAGGGCAGCGGCAAGGGCAACGTCGAGTTCTACGTCGCCCAGATCCAGCCCGGTCGCGTGCTCTACGAGATGGAGGGCGTCACCGAGGAAATCGCGCGTGAGGCGTTCCGGCTGGCAGCATCGAAGCTGCCGGTGGCCACGGCATTCGTCAGCCGCAACGCGGTCTAGGGCAGGTACAGGCAAATGAAATTGAGCGAACTGCGGAAGAAGTCCGAGGTCGAGTTGGCGGAAGAGCTCCTGGCGCTGCGCAAGGAACAGTTCAACCTGCGCATGCAGCGGGCGAGCGGGCAGCTCGGCCGGCCGGACCAGTTTGCGAAGGTTCGCAAGGGTATCGCGCGGATCAAGACGTTGCTGGGCGAGCGAGCCCGGCAATCCGGCGCATCACACAGCAAGGCATGAGTACGGCAGGCAACACGGCAATGGCAAAGACCCGGAAGGCTTCGACTGAAGCAACAGCGCCCGCAACGGCTGCCGTCAGGACCCTGACCGGGACCGTGGCCAGCAGCAAGATGCACAAGACGATCTCGGTGGTCGTCGAGCGCCTCGTGAAGCACCCGCAGTACGGCAAATATGTCCGCCGCACGACGAAGCTGCTGGCCCACGACGAGGACAACAGCTCGCGCGCCGGCGATCTCGTGACGATCACGGAATGCCGGCCCTATTCGAAGCGCAAGGCCTGGAAGCTGGTCGGGATCCTCAAGCGCGCCGAGGCGCCGGCGGAAGGATCAGCCGAGGGAACCGAGGCGGCGACCTGACGGTTCGCACGCAGGCAGTCAACGCAGCGCTGAAATTTCCGGGAAACGATCATGATACAGATGCAGACATACCTCGCGGCCGCCGACAACAGCGGTGCGCGGCAATTGATGTGCATCAAGGTGCTTGGCGGTACGCGCCGGCGCTATGCCTATGTTGGTGATGTCATCAAGGTGAGCATCAAGGACGCCATCCCGAAGGGGCGCGTCAAGAAGGGCGAGGTTTACAACGCGGTCGTCGTGCGTACCCGCAAGGGGGTCCGCCGGCCGGATGGTTCCGTGATCCGCTTCGATGGCAACGCCGCGGTGCTCCTGAACAACAAGCTGGAGCCCATTGGCACCCGCATCTTCGGGCCAGTGACGCGCGAGCTGCGCAATGAGAACTTCATGAAGATCATCTCATTGGCCCCCGAAGTACTTTGACAGCAGGGTACCGAGATGAAACGCATCAAGAAGAACGACCAGGTGATCGTCACGACCGGACGGGACAAGGGCCGCAAGGGCACCGTGACCCGGGTGGACGGTGATCGCCTGTGGGTCGAGAACGTCAACGTCGTGAAGCGCCACCAGAGGCCAAACCCGGCCAAGGGGCAGCAGGGCGGGATCGTGGAGCAGGAAATGCCGCTCCATGTGTCGAACGTCGCCATCCTGAATCCGACCACCGACAAGGCTGACCGCGTCGGATTCCGGGTGCTCGACGACGGCCGCAAGGTCCGCTATTTCAAGTCCAACAAAGAGGTCATGGACGCCTGAGGCAGCCGGGGCGAAGGCTCCGGATGACGAGGGAAGCCCACGGGTAACGAGTATCAAGTTATGGCACGGTTGCAGAAATACTACGCGGAAACGGTCGTCCCGAAGCTCAAGGAGCAACTTGGGCTCGACAATGTCATGCAGGTGCCGCGCATCACCAAGATCACGCTCAACATGGGCGTCGGTGAAACGATCACGGACAAGAAGGTCATCGAGAAGGCTGTCCACGACATGACCCGGATTGCCGGCCAGAAGCCGCAGATCACGCTTGCCCGCAAGTCGGTTGCCACCTTCAAGGTACGCGAGGGGTATCCGGTGGGCTGCAAGGTCACCCTGCGCCGCGAGCGCATGTGGGAGTTCCTTGACCGCCTGATCAGCATTGCCGTCCCGCGCATCCGCGACTTTCGCGGCCTGAACAGCCGCTCGTTCGACGGCCGTGGCAACTACAGCATGGGCGTGCAGGAACAGATCATCTTCCCGGAAATCAATTACGACGAGATCGATGTGATCCGGGGCATGGACATCACGATCACCACGACGGCCGGCAACGACGCCCACGGGCGCGCGCTGCTGGATGCCTTCAACTTCCCGTTCCGCAAGTAGCCGCGCAGAGAGAAACGTCATGGCCAAGAAATCAATGGTGCTCCGCGACTTGAAGCGGGCGAAGCTGTCGCAGAAGTACGCGAAGAAGCGGCGGGCCCTCAAGACCCTGATCGCGAGCCCGAAATCGAGTCCGGAGGAGAAGCAGGCGGCCGTCGACAAGCTGCAGTCGCTGCCCAGGGACTCCAGCCCGAGCCGCATGCGGAGCCGCTGTGCCATCACCGGCCGATCGCGCGGCTACTACCAGAAGGTAGGGCTGTCACGCACGAAATTCAGGGAACTGATGGTGGCCGGCAACATTCCGGGCATCACGAAGGCCAGCTGGTAGGCCGGGCCACCGACTACGCCAACGTAGCAAACGCAATCGAGTGAACGAAACATGAGCCTCACTGATCCCATTGCCGACATGCTGACCCGGATTCGGAACGGCCAGCGGGTGGCGTTGCCAAGCGTCACGATGCCTTCCTCGAAGCAGAAGGCTGCCATCGCGCAGGTCCTGAAGGACGAGGGTTACATCGCCGGGTTCGCGGTGGCGGACGTGGGCGGGAACAAGAGCGAGCTGACCATCGAGCTCAAGTATTTCGAAGGTCGTCCGGTCATCGACGAGATCCGGCGCGTCAGCCGGTCGGGCCTGCGGATCTATCGCGGCAAGGGTTCGCTGCCGAAGATCCAGGGTGGCCTCGGCATCGCGATCGTGTCGACATCGGCCGGCGTCATGACCGACCGCAGCGCCCGCGCCGCCGGCCACGGTGGCGAGATCCTCTGCGTGGTTTCGTAAGCCGGATATTCACAGGTAACAAGGTCATGTCCAGAGTCGCGAAGATGCCGGTGCCGTTGCCGAAGGGCGTAGAAGTGAGCCAGGCGGGCAATGTTGTGCGCGTGAAGGGGCCGAAGGGCGAGCTCAGCTTGAGCCTGAACCGCGCCGTCGAGGTCAAGGTTGCCGACGGCAAGGCACAGGTTTCCCGGCGCGAGCAGACTGATGCCGCCTGGGCCCAGGCCGGCACGACCCGCGCCTTGCTCGGCAACATGGTGGCCGGGGTGTCCAAGGGCTTTGAGCGCAAGCTCGAGCTCGTTGGCGTCGGCTATCGTGCGCAGGCGCAGGGCAAGAAGCTGAACCTGGCCCTGGGCTTCTCGCATCCGGTGGTCTACGAGGTGCCGACCGGAATCACGATCGACACGCCGAGCCAGACCGAGATCATCGTCAAGGGTGCCGACCGGCACCAGGTCGGCCAGGTGGCCGCGGAGATTCGCCGGTACCGGCCGCCGGAGCCCTACAAGGGCAAGGGCGTGCGCTATTCGGATGAACGGGTTGAACTGAAGGAGGCGAAGAAGAAGTAGGCGAAGGGCGGTTCCGACCGCAGTCGTTCGTCATTTCAAATCGCCGGGAGCAAGGAACCATGAACAAGAAAGGCAGCAGATTGCGGCGTGCGCGTCGCACCCGGGCCAAGATCCAGGAGCTGGGCATTCCCCGGCTGAGCGTCCACAGGACGCCCCGGCATATCTATGCCCAGGTGATCGGCCCCGATGGCGGGACCGTGATGGCCGCCGCATCGACCCTGCAGAAGGACGTGCGGACGGGCCTCGAGGGCACGGGCAACATCGCCGCGGCGGCAATGGTTGGCCGGGTGATTGCGGACAAGGCGAGGGCGGCCGGCATAACGCGCGTGGCGTTTGACCGGTCCGGATTTCAGTATCACGGGCGGGTCAAGGCACTGGCCGAGGCAGCCCGTGAAAATGGCTTGGAGTTCTGATCGTGGCGCGTAGACAAGACGGCATGACTTCCGATCGCGCCGGCGAGGGCGATGACTATCTCGAGAAGCTGGTCACGGTCAACCGCGTGGCCAAGGTGGTCAAGGGCGGCCGGCAGTTCGGCTTCACCGCCCTGACGGTGGTCGGCGATGGCAAGGGCAAGGTCGGTTTCGGCTACGGCAAGGCACGCGAGGTTCCGGCGGCCATCCAGAAGGCCATGCAGGCTGCGCGCAAGAACCTGCAGTCGGTGCCGATGCACAAGGACACGCTCTATTACGCCCATGCCGCGAGTCATGGCGCCACGCGCGTGTACATGCAGCCGGCCTTCGAGGGCACCGGCATCATCGCCGGCGGCGCGATGCGGGCCGTGTTCGAGTGCGCCGGCATCCGCAACGTCCTGGCGAAGAGCTACGGATCGCGCAATCCGATCAACGTCGTCCGGGCCACGATGAAGGCACTGGGCAGCATCCGGTCGCCCGAGGCGATCGCGGCCAAGCGCGGCAAGGCCCTGGCCGAACTGGTGGATTGACCATGGCAACCGGAAAAACACACGGGAATCCCGCAAAGGCGGCTGGCCAGGGCCGGCTGCGGCTGACACTGGTCAAGAGCCGGTTCGGCCGGCTGGCGAGCCACAAGGCGTGTGTCGCGGGCCTCGGGCTCAAGCGGCTCCACCAGACGGTGGAAGTGACCGACACGCCCGAAAATCGCGGCATGGTCAATCGCATCGCCTACATGCTGCGGGTCGAGCAGCTCTAGGCCAACGGACGGTATCGGCACGGGGCCGGGACCGGGCAAGGAACCACTGAACATGAATCGCGAAGATGATGTCATGAGGCTCAATACCCTCAAGCCGAAGTCGCGCAAGGCGCGCAAGCGCGTTGGCCGCGGCAGTTCCGCTGGCCAGGGCAAGACCTGTGGTCGCGGGCACAAGGGCCAGTCCGCCCGCGCCGGCGGCTACCACAAGGTCGGCTTCGAGGGCGGCCAGATGCCGATTCAGCGGCGCCTGCCGAAGATCGGTTTCGTGTCGCACCTGAAGGCAGCCACGGCTGAAGTCCGGCTCCATGAGCTTATGGTGGTCAAGGCGGCGGTGATCGACCTCGACGCCCTGAAGGCGGCCCGGATCGTCGGCCGCGACGTCGAGACGGCCAAGGTGATCGCCTCGGGCAAGATCGACAAGCCGGTCAAGGTCAAGGGCATCAAGGTGACCCCCGGCGCCCGCAAGGCGATCGAAGCGGCCGGCGGCACCGTCGAAACGCAGGAAGGCGCCGCCTGAGGCCGGCGGCAGTCCCGCACCGGATACGGAACCAGGCAGAAGCAACGTGGCAAAGAGCAACCTGACAAAATCGGCGGCAGCGCTGGGCGAGGCATCACGCTTCACCGAGCTGCGCCAGCGTCTGTTGTTCCTGGCCGGCGCGCTGATCGTCTACCGGGTGGGCACGTTCATCCCGGTTCCCGGCATCGA
>CAZMVP010000058.1:0-10849 GCA_964569355.1 uncultured Chromatiaceae bacterium
CCGCTCTACGAGTGGTTCCTCGACAACCTGAAGCTGCCGGCGCGGCCGCGCCAGATCGAATTCTCGCGGCTGAACCTGGCCTTCACGATCACGAGCAAGCGCAAGCTTGCCGAACTGATCACGCTCGGCAAGGTCGCCGGCTGGGACGATCCGCGCATGCCGACCATCGCCGGCATGCGCCGGCGGGGTTATCCGCCGGCCGCGTTGCGCGAGTTCTCGCGACGGGTTGGCGTGACCAAGAAGGATCACCTGATCCAGATGAGTGCGCTCGAAAACTGCGTGCGGGATGAATTGAACACGACAGCACCCCGCGCGATGGCCGTGCTGAAGCCCCTCAAGGTGGTGCTGACGAACTATCCGGCCGACCGCACCGAGCAGCTCGTGGCCATCAACCATCCGGACCAGCCGGCACTCGGGGAGCGGTCGCTGCCGTTCGGCCGGGAGCTCTGGATCGAGCAGGATGATTTCATGGAGAACGCCCCGGGGAAGTTCTTCCGGCTCAAACCCGGTGGCGAGGTGCGGCTGCGCTATGGCTACATCATCCGCTGCGTCGATCTCGTGAAGGACGCCGCGGGAGAGGTGACCGAGGTGCACTGCACCTACGACCCGGAAACCCGCAGCGGCTTGAGTGGTGCCGAACGCAAGGTCAAGGGCACGATCCACTGGGTCAGCGCCGCGCATGCGGCCAGGGCCGAGGTGCGGCTCTACGACCGGCTGTTCTCGGTGCCCCGGCCCGATGGCAAGGTGGCTGACGAGCCGCAGTCCGATTTCAAGGACCACCTCAACCCCGGGTCATTGCAGGTGGTCACCGGCGCCTGGCTCGAGCCGTCGCTTGCCACGCTTGCGCCGGGCAGCGTGGTGCAGTTCGAGCGCCTTGGCTACTTCGTCGCCGACGTGCCGGATCACCGGCCGTCGCAACCGGTGTACAACCGCGTGGTCACGCTGCGGGATTCGTGGGCGAAGCTGGAAGAGGCGGCGGGTGAGCCGGGGCACGACTGAGGAACTGCTGCACAGGCATGGGTTCTTTCAGCATCCAGTCACCATGGAGCACGCTATCAGGTCGGTCCCCGCTGTGCCCAGGGCGGTGAGACGGGGCAGGTGCGGGTGGCTGGGTGGCCTCGCCGTCGGCCTGGTCCTCTCGCAGGCGGGCATGGCGGGTGACGTCCCGCAGGGGCAGGGGGTTGCAACGACCCGCCTCGATCAGATCATCGTGACCGGCACGCGCCTCCAGTACTCGCTGCGCGACGTGCCGGCAGCGGTTTCCGTGATTCCGCAAGATGACATCCAGCTGGCCCGCCAGCAGATCAGCATCGCCGAATCGATCGGCAGCGTGCCGGGGCTTTTCATCCAGGATCGCTACAACTTTGCCCTGGGCCTGCGGGTGGCCATCCGTGGCTTCGGCGCCCGTGCCAACTTCGGCGTGCGCGGCATCAAGATCCTGATCGACGGCATCCCGGAGACCCTGCCTGATGGCCAGGCTTCGGCTGACACCATCGATCTCGGTGCCACCAGCCGCATCGAAGTCATCCGCGGGCCGAGCTCGACGCTCTACGGCAATGCCTCGGGTGGCGTCATTCTCGTCACCACCGAGCCGCCGCCGGCGACACCCTTTGTCTCGACCCAGTTGTCCGTGGGTAACTACGGACTTGAGCGCTACCAGCTCAAGGCGGGCGGGCAGGGGGATCGGGTCGGTTACCTGCTGAATGCCTCGAACTGGAAATACGATGGCTTCCGCGACCACAGCGCTGCGGAGAAGACGGACCTCACCGGACGCTTCAACTTCGACCTGGGTGATGACCGCAAGCTGCTGCTCACGCTGGGCTACGGCAGGCAGCCACTCTCGCTCGATCCGGGTGGCGTCACCGCTGCCATGGCCGCCGAGGAACCGCGCGCGGCGCGTGACGCGAACGTCACGTTCAATGCCCGGCAGCATTACGAGCAGACCCGGCTTGGCCTCGTCTACGACATGCCGCTTGGTACCACCACCACGCTCACCGCGCGCAACTACTACGTGTGGCGGGACTTCATGCAATTCCTGCCCTACGAGGCCGGTGGCATTCCGTCGTTCAGCCGCTTCTATGCCGGGGCCGGTGTCAGTGTGACCCACGAGGGGCATTTCCTGGATCGTGCCAACCGCTTTGTCGTCGGCATCGACTACGACCGGCAGAGCGATGACGTCAGCCGCCATGACAACGACTTCGGCGTGGTCGGCCTGCTCTCCGAGCGGCAGGACGAGAAGGTCACGAGCCGTGGCATCTACGTCCACAATGAGCTCAGCCTCACGCAGCCGCTGAAGCTGACGCTCGGTGCCCGCTTCGATGACGTACGGTTCGATGTGGACGACCACTTCCTCGACGATGGCAACGACTCCGGCAAGGTCGGCAATTCGAACATCAGCCCCACGGCCGCACTGGTCTACGAATACTCGCCGGCTGCGAATTTCTATGCCCGGTACTCGACCTCCTTCGAGGTCCCCACGACAACCGAGTATGCCAAGCCGGATGGCTCCGGTGGCTTCAACCAGTCGCTCGAGCCGCAGCGTTCGAACAATTACGAGATCGGCGTGCGCGGCGTGCTGGCGGCCCGACACCAGTACGAGCTTGCCCTCTACACCGCGCGGACCCGCGACGAGCTGATTCCCTACGAGGTGCCGGGCAGCCCGGGGCACGACTATTTCGCCAATGCCGGACGATCGGCGCGCAAGGGAATGGAGTTCTCGCTGCACTCGACGCTCACCGAGCGCTGGCAGGCAACGTTGAGCTACACCCTTTCGAACTTCAAGTTCGATCGCTACGTCGATGCGGACGGAGCGGACTTCAGCGGCAACACGATTCCCGGAACGGCCGCGAACCAGCTCTACGGGGAGCTCGGTTACCGGAATCCGCGAGGGTGGTTCGGCTCGCTCGATGCACTGTACATCGGCAAGCAGTTCGCCAATGATGCCAACACGGCGAGCAACGATGGCTACACGCTGGCCGGTGCCCGCCTGGGCTACCGGCATGTGCGGGATGCGCTGGAGATCACGCCTTTCATTGCCGCCAACAATCTCTTCGACACCAGATACAACGCGAACGTGCGCATCAATGCTTTCGGCGGACGCTTTTTCGAGGCAGGTTCCGGGCGCGATGTGTTCGGCGGCATCACGGTGAAGTACCTGTACTGAGCAGGGACGCCGGGGCGTGTCCCTTCAATCGATCCCCGCGTACCCGTCTGGGCCGGGATTTCCTACCGCGTGGCGTTCAGTACCAGTACCGGTGCGCCACGACCCAGGCCCAGCACCTCGGCGGCATTGCCCTCCGAGCGCGCAATTTCCAGCACGCCGAAGGAATTGACGAGCGCCAGGAACTCGCCGGGGCGGACATCGCCATAGGTGCGCTTCAGCATCAGCCGACGGCCCGCAGCCAGGACTTCCGGCCGCCGGTAGCCGGCGATCAGGGCGCCGTCGATGTTGGTGATCAGGTTGCCGAAGGTGTCGATCGCGATCACGGTGCCCCGGGTTTCGTGGGGATCGGCCTGCGGCTCTTCCTGCAGCGAGGGGATCAACTCGTCCACGGCCGGGCCGATGTCGCCGATCTTCAGGCGGCCGGCCGCGAGGTCGGCGGCGAGCGGCGCGAAGATGTCGCGGCCATGGAAGGTGCTGCTCGCGACGGGCCAGTCCTGCTTCAGGCGGAAGGCCTCGGTGAGGCGATGGCAGTGCAGCGGCCGCTGGCCGAGCACGGGTTCGAGCAGGCCGTTGTCGGGCGCGAGGAAGACATGGCCATCGCGTTCGCCGGCGACGATCGTGCGCCCGGTGCCCACGCCGGGATCCACCACCGCGACATGGACGGTGCCGGCCGGGAAGTGGCGGTACGAGCGCGCCAGCCAGAAGCCGGCCTCGACCGGCCAGTGCGCCGGGATCTCGTGCGTGAGATCGACGATTCGAGCGGTGGGCAGGCGCGTCAGGATCGCGCCCTTCATCACGCCCACGAAGGGACCGCGATGGCCGAAATCCGTGGTGAGCGTGATGACCGGGGACATGGGCCGGATTCTAGCCCGGGTGTCGTCCGCCAGTAGTGGTTCCACGGGTCGTTGCTGCAGCATTTTCAGGTGCGATTCACGGGTTCGATTGCTAAACTTGCGTCGGTGATACCTCTTTGATCACCCAATCATGGAAGGAATTGCACGTGAACAAGCCTGATGAATCCCGCCGCCGTTTCCTGACGCAGGTGGCGATGGCCGTCCCCGCCGGTGCCGTGCTGCTGAACACGGTAGTCGCCAACTCCGCGCAGGCCGCGGCGCAGGCCGGAGCCTTGCCGAAGCTGAGCCTCGACGATCCGTCCGCCAAGGCCCTCGGTTATGTCGAAGACCACCTGAAGGTGGATCGGAAGAGCCCGCTGGCGGCCCGCTGGGCGGCCGACCAGGACTGCGCCAACTGCTCGCAGATCCAGGGCAAGGTGGGCGACGAGTATCGTCCCTGCGCGATCTTTCCGGGCAAGCTCGTCCACTCCAAGGGCTGGTGCAGCGCCTGGAACAAGAAGGCCTGAGACCCGTCGACCTGAATCCCGGCGACGTGAAACCCGTCGACGCGAAATCAGGAGACGCTCCTTCCGGCAAGCCGGACGTCGCGCCGCCCGCCAACCTGGCGGTGCCGACGTTCGGCATTGCCGGCTACAAGAACGCCGGCAAGACCACCCTGGTCGTCGATCTGGTCAGGGAACTGGTGGCGCGCGGCTGGCGCGTGGGCACGCTGAAGCATGCGCACCATGATTTCGACATCGACCAGCCCGGCAAGGACAGCTTCGAGCATCGCGCGGCCGGCGCCACCGAGGTGATCGTGGCCTCGAGCCGGCGCGTGGCGCAGATCCGCGAGCTGGCATCGCCGGCCGACGAGCCGGGCCTGCCGGCTCTCGTGGCGCGCATGCAGGCCGTGGACCTCGTGCTTGTCGAAGGCTGGAAGACCGGCACTCATCCCCGACTGGAGCTGCGGCGCGAGGCAGCGCCGGCGCCGGCGATCGCGGGCCATGCGCCGGGCGTGGTGGCCATCGTCAGCGATCAGCCGCTGGACGGTGAATCGCTGCCGGTGCTCTCACGAAGCGGGGTGCCGGCCATCGCCGACTTCATCCTGCGCACGCTCAAGCTGCCCGAACGCAAGCCCATGGCGTGGCCGGTCGCCTAGCAGGCCCGGTTCAGTCTTCCGGATACAGCGGCAGCGTCTCGATCAGGCCGCCGGCCGGTACTTCCTCGATACCTTCGCTGACGATCGCCCAGCAATTGGCGTCGAGCAACGGGGAAATCCGGAAGGATTCCTGGCCGGGCAGGATCTCCACCTCCCGGTGGCCGGCCGCCGTGATCGCGACGCGCGCCTTGGCGAAGAAGCGCAACGTGCCGCGGCCGCGCACCGCCACCGGCGTGATGGCCGTCGATGGCACTTCGGGCGGTTGCCCCTGCAGCGCCCGCAGCGCGGGGATCACGAAGAACCGCATGCCGACGGCCACGGCCAGCGGATTGCCGGGCAGGCCGAAGAGCAGCGTGCCGTTCGGCAGGCGGGCATGCAGCAGCGGCTTGCCGGGCCGGATCGCGACCTTGTGGAAGATGATCTCGCCGCCGAGTGCGCGCACTGCCGCCGGCACGAGGTCCAGCTTGCCGGCCGACACCCCGCCGGTGACGAGCACGATGTCGGCGCGGTCGGCCAGTGCGCGCAGGCGGGTTTCCAGGTCGGCCGCGTGGTCCCCGGCCGTGGTCGCCGCCTCGAGCCGGGTGCCGAGCAGCGGCATCAGCGTACTCAGGTAAGGGCCGTTGGCATCGCGGATCCGGCCGGGTGACAGCTCGGCGCCCCGCATGGTCAATTCGGAACCTGTGGTCAGGATGGCGACCTTTGGCGGTTCCAGCACGTCGATCCCGTCGAGTCCGCAGGCGGCCAGTGCCATCAGGTGATGGGGCGTGAGTCGCGTGCCGGCCGCGACGATGCGCTGGCCCTGGCGAAAGTCCTCGCCGGCCTGGCGGATGTTCTGGCCAATGCGCAGTGGCCGGCCGAGCCGGATGGCGGCCGCATGGCTGTCGGCATCGCCGCCGGCTGCCGGCGTGATGTCAACCTGTTCGAGCGGCACCACCGCGTCGAGGCCGGCGGGGATCGGTGCCCCGGTGAAGATCTCGAACACCGAGTTCGGATCAGCGGCCGGTGCGGCGGCCCCCGCGACGATCTGCCCCGACACGGCCAACGACAGCGGTGCGGCAGCCGATGCCGCGGCGCTGTCACTGGCGCGCAGCACATAGCCGTCGAGTGCCGAGTTGGCGAAGCCCGGCACGTCGAGCCGCGAGGCCAGGTCCGTTCCGCTGATGCAGCCGATGGCCGCGGCGAGCGGCACGCCGTGTGTCGTGCGCCGCGCACGGGCCGCGACTGCCGTGGCCAGCAGGAGTTGCAATGCTTCCGCGTAGCTGATCATCCGGGTATCTTGACAGATCACGGGCATCGACGACGGCCCACGAAGACAGTCAGCAAGACAGGCATCAGGACAGGCACATGGCAGACATCAATCCGGTACTGGCGCTCCAGCACTCCACGCCGGCCGAGGCCTTGCCGACGCGCACGATCCGGCATCGTCGGCTTCCCGGCCGTGATGCGCTGGCAACCGCCGGCCTGCGATGCATGAGCTATGCCGGCTGTTCCGAACTGGTGGCGTCGCCCCACGACGTGGACCCCCGACCGGCGCTGCGCGAGCGCCGCGGCCAGATCGATAGCCAGGCCCGGGCCGAGGCAAAGGCCCACGATGGCGGTGAGGGCCTGGACGACGCCACGGCATGCGCCATCGCGCTCGGACCATTGATGGCGGAAGTCGCCGGCACCGACCTCGCGCGCCTCAAGGCGGAATACAGCGGCCTCTTCGAAGTCGGCAGCCAGGGGCCGCCGGCGCCGATCCGCGAGGACCTGCAGACGGGCCAGCGCGCGGGCACCCGCGAGGAAGTCATCCGTTTCTATGATTACTTCGGGTATGTGCTCGGCGAGCCGTTCGCCTGGCAGCCCGATCACCTGTCGATGCAGCTCGAGTTCATGCACTACCTGTGCTTCCGCGAGGCGGAGGCCGGTGCCGGCGCGGAGGCCTTGTCCTTCCAGCTCGCGCAGCTGGATTTCACCGAGCGGCATCTTGCGAGCTGGGTGCCGCAGCTCGCGGCCAACGTGGGCAAGGTGGCCGCCGGTTCGCTCTATGATCGGGTGGTGACCGGCGTGCTCGGATTCATCCTCGCCGATCTTGCCTGGCAGAACGAGACCATCGCCGCGGCCGACAGCCTGCCGCCGTCGGCCTGATGCCGCGTGCCATTGCCCGACGCAGGCGACGAGTGGACGATCGTCTTTGAAGCGCGCCAGCGCCACCTGTGCCATGAGCAGGCGCTGGTGCTCGATGCCCTGGACATCCCCAACCTGATCGCGGACGGCCCGTACCATGGCGCCTTGCTGCTCGTGCCCGGGGCATTTGCCGAACGGGCTCGCGAACAGTTGCGCCTCTACGCCGCGGAGAATCGGCGGCGTGCGTCCGCCGGCGCGGCCGATGATGGGACGGGCGGCCGGCTGGTGCCCTACACCGTGGAGGGCAGCCTGCCGAACCAGGGCCTGGCCGGCGCGGCCGGTTACCTGGCCGTGCTGGTGCTGGTGTTCATCTTCCAGGGCCGCGCGGCCTTCGGGGTGGACTGGCTGACGGCTGGCGGACTGTCCGGCGTTGCCGTGCGCGACGGCGAATGGTGGCGCGTGGTCACCGCGCTCACGCTGCACGGCGACCTGGGGCACCTGGTGGCAAACCTGTTCTTCGGTGCGTTGTTCGGTGCGCTGGTCAGCCAGTATCTCGGCGCCGGTGTCGGCTGGGCGACCATCCTCGTGACGGCGGCGGTCGGCAATGGGCTGGATCTTGCCCTGCTGCCGGCCAGTCATCGGGCGATCGGCGCTTCCACGGCCGTGTTTGCCGCACTCGGCGTGGCCGGGGCGTTGATGTGGCGCGCAGAGACGCGGCTGCACCTGCGGGCGCCCACGCGCTGGGCGCGACGCTTCGCGCCGTTGATCGTTGCCGTGATGCTGCTGGCCTACCTCGGCACCGGCGATGCCCGGACCGACGCGGTGGCGCACCTGACGGGATTCACGGCCGGCCTGTTCGCCGGCGCGTTGTTCGAGGCGCTGCGGCCGTCGTGGCTGGCCTCGCGGCGGGCGCAGGGGCTCGCGGCCACCGGCACCCTGCTGGCCGTGGGCGGCTGCTGGTGGATGGCCGTGCTGGCGTGGCGGGCCAGCCTGTCCTGACCGGCGTAGTACTCCGTGGCCCGCGGTCGGTCGGCTGGATGCCCTTTCGCCTGGCGTGCGGCACGCCTTTTCGGCGAAAGGGATGCCAGCCACCCAACCGCTGCAACGGAGCGAGTTGAACCTGGCGGTTCCCGGGTGCAGCGGCAGCGTGGCTGGGTACTACATCTTCGGTTGCAGCGGCAGCATGGCGGGAGACCCTTTGCGAGCCCTCGGGTCCGCCCGCACAGGCCGCAAAGGGTCTCCCGCCAGGATGCCGTGGGCCACGGAGTACCGCAGTCCCCAAGCCGATTGACGGCGAGCGACGGAGTACCTGCCGCTCAGGCGGCGTCGACGCAGGCGGCGATGTCGGCCAGCTGCTCTGGTGTCGGCTGCCAGCTGCCCGCGGCGGCGTTCTGCTCGAGCTGGTCCGGCCGGGTGACGCCGGCAATCACGCTGGCCACGCCTGGTTGCGCCGCCAGCCAGCCGATCGACAGGTCGAGCACGCTCCGGCCCATGGTTCCGGCAAGCGTCTCCAGCCGTTCGACGATCCGGTAGCGGGCCTCGGAGGCAAAGGCGCCACCGCCGCGCCATTTGGCAAACCGCGAGTCCGCCGGCAGCGGCTGGCCCCGGCGGTACTTGCCGGTCAAAAGGCCGCTCTCCAGCGGGAAGTAGGGCAGGATGCCGAGTTTCAGGCGCAGGCAGGCCGGTACAAGCTCCGCCTCGATGTCGCGCGTGATGAGGCTGTAGCGGTTCTGCGCCGACACGAAGGGTTCGAATCCGGCCTTGCCGACGATGTCCATCGCCGCCGTGACCTGCGCAGCCGAGTAGTTGGAGCAGCCGATGTAGCGCACCTTGCCCTGGGTAACGAGCTTGTCCAGGGCCCGCAGCGTTTCCTCGAGCGGGGTCGCCGGGTCGGGGAAATGATGCTGGTAGAGGTCGATGTAGTCGGTGCCGAGGCTCCGCAGGCTGCTCTCCACCGCGGTGGCGATGCAGGAGGCCTGGCCGAGGCCTTGGCCGGCGCCGCCGCCGGCACCGAGCTTCGCGCCGAACTTGGTGGCGACGATCGCGTCGTGGCGTCGGTTGCCGAGCGCCTTGCCGAGGATCGACTCCGAGAGTCCCATCGTGCCGCCGTAGATGTCGGCCACGTCGAAGAAATTGATGTCGAGCCCGAAGGCCTTGTCGACGATCGCGGTGGCCGTCGGCTGCGGGCACATCGGGCCGAAGTTCATGCAGCCGACGCCGATCACGCTGACTTGCAGGTTCGATGAGCCGAGTGCGCGTTTCTTCATCGTCGTCCTTCCGTCAGATGCCGAGGTCCGCGACCTTCCGGTGACCGACCCGTCTGCGAACCAGCACGGCCGCCACCAGCAACGCGGCGTTCAGCAGCGCCATCATCGTGAAGGGCGCCGTCTGGCCGAAGTGGTCGAACACGAGGCCGCCGATCAGCGTGGCAAACAGGATGCCGAGGCCGCCGACCGCATTGAACAGGCCCACCACCGGGCCGCGCTCGTCCCTCGGCGCCTCCTCGCCGAGCAGGGCGCCGGTGGCCACGATCACGCTGATCTCGCCGATGCCGGCCAGTGCCGCGATCGGCATGAAGCCCGCGGCAAACGGATCCTGGGCCTGGCCGAGCAGCGCGTAGCTCGCGGCGGCCAGCGCAAAGGCCACGCAGACGCCGGTCACGCGGTCGACGCGATCGATGAACAGCCCCATGAAGAACGCCCAGGCCATGGCGGCGAGCTGCACGATGCCGAAGAGCATGCCGCCCCTGGCCATCGCGGTGGCCGGCGTCATGCCGGCATGGATGCCGGCCTGCGTGACCCACAGCGAGAAGTACGCGCCCATCACCACGAAATCGCCGCGGCCGATGAAGGCGCCGCCGAAGGCCACGGCCAGCCGCGGGTTCGATCGCGCCACGCGTCCGGCATTGACGACGCTGGCCCAGAGGCCATTGCGGATCGCCGCGCGGCGTCCCGCCGCCGCGTGCGGCACGATGACGGGCAGGCCGATGGCCATCGCCAGCGCCGCCAGCACGGCAATCGCCGCGGCCGTCCAGAAGGCGTAATGGCCGGCATCCACGGCGCTGGCGCCGCGGGCGGCGAACCACAGCGGCAGCTTGGCAAGGCCGACGGCCATCGCGACCACGCCGAGGCCCTGCAGCAGCGCATTGGAGCCGATCCACTTGCCGCGGGACCGTTCCTGGATCGCGTCGACCACGCAGGCGCTCAGCATGAGCGGCGCCACCGCGATGCCAAGTGCGAACACCACGCGGAAGGCGATGAGCTCGCCGGTGCTGGTCGCCAGCGGATAGATGAAGAGCCCCGCGGCAGTCAGCAAGAGGCCCAGGCAGTACACGCGCCGGCGGCCGACCCGGTCGGACCAGGCACCGACGAAGCTGGCAAGTGCGATGACGATGATTTCCTGCAGGAAGCCCAGGCCCCCGGTCAGCCGGCCCTGTTCGGCCACCGGGACGTGCAGCACCTCGTTCAGCAGGTAGGGCTGCAGGAAGCTGATGAAGGCGGCCAGCCCGATCGTGAAGAACGAGGCGAGCCAGACCGTGGCCGCATTGCCCCGCGACCAGCCCGCTGCCAGGTGGAACGGGCCGATGCG
>CAZMVP010000059.1:0-10648 GCA_964569355.1 uncultured Chromatiaceae bacterium
GCGCATGCCGGCGAGGTCGCTGCCGGCACCGGCCTCGGTCATTGCGATGCCGAGGATGGTCTCGCCGCTGACGCAGCCTGGCAGGAAGCGCTTCTTCTGCTCCTCGGTGCCGAGCATCGCAATGTACGGTGCGACCAGGCGGTTGTGCAGGTGGATGAAGAACCCCGGGTCGCCGTGGCGGTGGTTCTCCTCGATGATGATCTGCTCGTAGCGGAAATCCTCGACGCCGGCACCGCCATGGGCGGGATCGACGAACAGGCACAACATGCCCTGCTCGCCCGCCCACCGGTAGGCCTCCCGGTCAACCTGGCCTTGTGCGCGCCAGGCCTCGCTGCGGGGCTCGATTTCCTTCTGGAAGAATCGCCGCACGGTGTCGCGGAACATCTCGTGGTCGTCGTCGAAGTGGCCGGCTCTCATCGACTGCTCCTTGCCAGGTCCTGCGGCGCGCCACCCGCCTCGGCGGCGCGCTTGCGGCGAAATTCCTCGAGGCGTTCCCGGAAAAACGGGCTCGCCGCGCATTGCTGCTGCAGGACTGCCTCGGCGCGGAAGATCTCGTCGAATCCCGCCCCGGCAGCCAGCCGCATGAGCTTCTTGGTGCCGGCGACGGCCAGCGGCGACAACGCCGCGAGCCGGCCTGCCCAGCTCCCGGCCTCGTCCATCAGCCGTGCCGCCGGCACCACGGCGTTGGCAAGGCCCAGTTCCAGCGCGCGTGCTGCGGGAATGCGCTCCGATTCGATGGCCAGCTGGAATGCGCGCCGGTAACCGAGCTGGCGCACCATGAGCCAGCTGGCGCCGCCGTCGGGCACCAGGCCGATCCGGCCAAAGGCGGGCCAGAGCACGGCATCGTCGGCCATGAGCAGCAGGTCGCAGTGCAGGGCAAACGACAGGCCAACGCCGGATGCCGAGCCGTTGACCGCGGCAATCACCGGCTTGTCCATGCGGGCGATGGCGTCGAAGCACGGCAGGTATTCATCGAGCATCTCCCGCTCGACATCGCCCGAACCGGCTTCCTTGAGATCGGCGCCGGCGCAGAAAGCCCGCCCCTGCCCGGACAGCACCACGGCACGGATTGCGGGATCGCCCGACAGCCGCTCCAGCGCATCGCGCAGCTCCCGGCGCAGCTCGCGCGTCAGCGCATTCAGGGCAGCAGGCCGGCCCAGCGCCAGCAGGCCCACGGCCCCTTCGCGCCCGAACGAGATCTGGTGATAGCCGGGATCCCCACCCGGTGCCTCGTTGCTCATGGCATCCCCTGTTGCTCCGCTGCATGCGGGATCGCCGGTACACGCCCGACCACTGGCAATACGGCGGAGATAGTCAAACTTGTTGACATGCTAGCCGAGCTTTCGTCTACTAGTCCAGCACGCGGCAGCGGGTGGAAACATTACCGTGAACACTCCGGATGACAAGCTTCCCGGTCTCTTCAACCTGCATGGCCGGGTCGCCATGGTCACGGGTGGCGGCACGGGGCTTGGCCGCGCCTTTGCTGCCACTCTCGCACAAGCCGGCGCCGACGTCGCGTTGTGCGCCAGGCGGCGCGACCGGCTGGAGGAGACGGCGGGACTCCTCGCCCGCCATGGCGGCCGGGTGGCCTGCATCTCCATGGACGTCACCGACGAAGGCAGCATCACATCCGCTTTCGAGGAGGTCGCCACCCGGCTTGGCGCGCCCGACATCCTGGTCAACAATGCCGGCATCAATCGGCCGATGATGGCCACGCAGCTGACGGCGGCGGACTGGGACGCCATCGTCGACACGAACCTCAAGGGTGCATTCCTGACGGCCCGGGCCTTTGCCATGCTGCCGGACCGGGCCGGTCGTGGCGGCAGCATCGTCAACGTCGCCTCGATCCTCGGACTGCGCGCGCAGAAGGCGGTGGCCGCCTACATGGCGTCCAAGGCAGGGCTGATCCACCTGACCCGTGCGCTGGCCCTCGAGTGGGCACGCCGCAACATCCGGGTCAATGCCCTCCTGCCGGGCTACTTCCGCACCGACATCACGAGCGACTTCCTCGACACCGAGGAAGGTCATCGGCTCGTGGCCAACATCCCGCTGCGACGACCGGGCAACCTGGACGAGCTCGCCGGCCCCTTGCTGTTGCTCGCCAGCGATGCGGGCAGCTTCATGACCGGGGCGGTGCTGGTGGCCGACGGCGGCCACGTGCTGAGCAGCCTCTGAGCGAACCCTGAGCAAGCCCTGAGCAAACCCTGAGCGACTCCCAAGCCCCCCGGAACCGTGGAGCCACACGCACTCACCCGCCGCCTTGCCGATGCCTACCGCCGGCGTGGCCTCGGCGACACCCGGGTCGAAGGACTGCAGCGGCTGTCGGCCGGCGCGTCGGCGGAAACCTGGCGCTTCGAACGCGTGGCCGGCAACGGACGCGAGACGATGATCGTGCAGGTCTTCACCGGCGAACGGCAATTCGCGGCATCGCTCGACAAGCACACCCAGGGCCTGGTGCAGCGCATGGCGCACCAGGCCGGGATTCCCACGCCGCGCGTGGATCTCGTGTTCGAACCCGATGATGACCTCGGCGAGGGCTTCGTCTCCGCGTTCATCGCCGGCGAGACGCTCGGCCAGCGCATCACGCGCGCGCCGGAACTGGCCGCAGCCCGGCAGGCCCTGCCGGGCCAATGCGCACGCGTGCTGGCCGACATCCATCGCACCGACACCACGCCGCTGCCACCCCTGCCGGCGGAGCCGCCGGCCCGGATGATCGGCCAGCTCCGGGAACTGCATGATGGCTTCGGCGTGCGCCTGCCGGTGTTCGAGCTGGCGTTTGCGTGGTTGCGGAAACACCTGCCGGACGGCCACCAGCGCCGCCTCGTGCATGGCGATTTCCGCAACGGCAATTTCATCGTCGGCCAGGCAGGCCTCGTCAGCGTGCTCGACTGGGAGGCGGCCCACCTCGGCGACCCGCTCGAGGATCTCGGCTGGATGTGCATGAATGCCTGGCGCTTCGGCCGGATCGAACAGCCGGTCGGCGGATTCGGCAGCCGCAACGACTTCTACCGTGCCTATGAAGCGGCCAGCGGCGCGCCGGTGGATCCGGCGCGGATCCGTTACTGGGAAGTCTTCGGCACCCTGCGCTGGGGCATCATCTGCCAGTGGTTCGGCCACCAGTTCACGTCGGGCGAGGTGCCAGTCGTCGAGCGGGCCGCGATCGGCCGCCGGGTGGCCGAAACCGAGATCGACCTTCTCGACCTGATCGAGGGAATCGAGTAATGCCGCTCAATCCGCCATCACGGTTGCAGCTCTTCGACATCGCGCTCGAGGTCCTGGAACGCGAACCGGATCAGGAGGCAGGCGGCGCAGCGGCGTACGAGGCCAGGATCGCGCTCAGCTTGCTGCGGCTCATCCGTCGCGAACTCGCACTGGGCGATGCATTCCTCGAGGAGGAACACCGGCGGCTGGCGGCCCTGCTCGGCACTCCGGGCGATCTCGCGGCCCTCAACGACGCCTTGTGCGGGCAGTTGCGCCGGGGCGAACGGGACATTGCCGATCCCCGGTTGCTGCAACACCTGCGCATCACGACACTCGCGAAGCTCGCGATCGACAATCCGCGGTACTCCGCCTGCCGGCGTGCCGAGGCTCGCCAACCCCGCCCTCATTGCCTAGACTAGCCAGGGCAGGAGCACCCCCTGCCCATCGGGAAAAACCATGGACCAACGCCCACGCAATGCGGTGAAGCGGCGCCTGGCCGCCGGTGAAGTCGCGGTCGTCACCGCCGGTCATTCGGGATCGGCCGACACCATCGATCTCATGGGCAGCCTCGGCCTCGACGGATTCTGGATCGAGGGCGAACACGGCCCGTTCGGCTGGGACGAGCTCGGCGACCAATCCCGGGCCGCCGACCTCTGGGGCATGGCGGCGCTGGTGCGCGTGTCACGCCTCGATCCGTCGCTGATCGTGCGGGCGTTGAGCCTCGGTGCACACGGCATCGTGATTCCCGGCGTGCGCACCGCCGAGGAAGCGCGGGCAGTCGTGCGTGCGGTCAAGTTCGCGCCCATCGGCGAACGCGGTGTCACGCTCGGTCGGCGATCCTACGGCCGCCCCGACTTCCTGCACGGGGAGAACGACGAGACCGTCATCGTCGTGCAACTGGAGGATCCCGTGGCGCTGGCCAACGCCGAGGCAATCGCCAGCGTCCCGCACCTCGATGTCGCGATGGTCGCCCAGAACGACCTCGCGCAGTCCATGGGCCACCTCGGCGACCCGGGTCATGCGGAGGTGCAGGGAGCCATGGCGGCGACGCTGTCGAGGATTGCCGCCCTCGGCCCCGGCCATGCGGTGGCCGGGGCCAACATCGGTCGCGCGGCGGACGTGGCCGCCACGCTCGCCCTTGGCGTGCGCTTCCTGTATGCGAGCTATGACGCCTGGCTCAAGGCCGCGGCCCGCGACTACCTTGCGACTGTCCGCAAGTGAACCATCACGCCATGCCCGGACGAGGAACCTGACATGACCCGGCTAAGCAACCTTCCGCTGCTGCCCACCGATCTCGTCGGCAGCTATGCCCAGCCCGAATGGCTGATCCGCCGCGACCTGCTCGCCAAATCGCTGCCCGCGCGCGTTCGCCGCGCCGATCTCTGGAGCGTGTCCCCGGACCACCTGGCCGAGGCGCTGGACGATGCCGTGCGGCTGGCCGTGCACGAGCAGGAGCGGGCCGGCATCGACATCATCACCGACGGCGAGGCGCGCCGCGAAAGCTACTCGAACCATCTGGCGAATGCGCTCGACGGCATCGACCACGAGCATCCCGGCCAGGCGATCGACCGCACCGGCGCGCCGGTTGCGGTGCCGCGGGTGGTGGGTCCGATCCGCCGGCGCGGACCCGTGGAGGTGGATGCCGTCCGCTTCCTGCGAGCCCAGACCGACCGCCCGATCAAGGTGACCATTCCCGGACCCTTCACCATGGCGCAACAGGCCCAGGATGACTACTACGGCGATCGTGCCGCGCTCGCCATGGGCTATGCCGCTGCCGTCAACGAGGAACTGCTGGATCTCTACGCGGCCGGCGCGGACATCGTGCAGATCGACGAGCCCTACCTCGAGGCCCGGCCGGAGGAAGGCCGCGCCTATGCGGTCCGCGCGATCGACCGCGCCCTGCAGGGCGCGCCGGGGCCGACCATGCTGCACATCTGCTTCGGCTACGGCGTCCATGTCCGCGAGAAGGCCAACCATTACCGCTTCCTCGGCGAACTTGCCGACTGCACGGTCACGGACCTGTCGATCGAGGCCGCGCAGCCAAAGCTCGATCTCGGGATCCTCGCGGACCTTCGCGGGAAGCGCATCCATCTCGGCGTGATCGACCTGCGCGACCCGGCAGTGGAGACACCGCAGGTGGTCGCCGAGCGCGTGCGCGCGGCCTTGCGCCATGTGCCGGCCGAGCAGCTCGCCGTCGCGCCCGACTGCGGCATGAAATACATCCCGCGCGCCCGAGCCTACGGCAAGATGGCCAGCATGGTCGAGGGGACCCGGCTGGTGCGGGCCACGCTCTAGGAACGGGCGACGACCGGCAACCGGATTGCCTTTCGCCGCCACTGTGGAAGAGGGAGCCGACGATGGCCATTGAAGTCGATGCCAGCACGGATGCGTTCCGTTACGACGCCATCCCGCTGTTCCAGCGCTTGCTGCGCGAACAGCCGCTGACCCACCTGGCCGATGGCAGCGTGCTCCTCTGCCGCCACGAGGATGTGGCCTGGGCCCTGAACAGCCACGAGGTGCGCCGGCCGACGCAGTGGTCGGTGGAGCGCAAGCCCGAAGGACCCTTCCGCGATTTCGCCCGCAGCAACATGGTCTCGATGAATCCGCCGGACCACACGCGCTTCCGCCGGGCCATCATGCCGGCGCTCTCGCGCAAGCGCACGGAGGAAATGACAGCCTTCATCGAGCAGACCTGCGATGGCCTGCTCGATGCCATGGCCGACAAGGGCGGTGGCGATTTCATTACGGACTTTGCCCTGCCCCTGCCCGTGACCGTGATCTGCCACCTGCTCGGCATCCCCGCCGGCAACGCCGCCATGCTCCACGAGGGCTCGGCGTCGATGCTGGCCGGTCTCGAGATCACGGCTACACCCGAGGAATTTGCTGCCGCCACGGCCGGCGCCCGCGCGTTGTTCGAGTTCCTGCATGAGGTGGCACGGGATCGCGAGCGAAATCCCGGCAGCGATCTCCTGAGCCTGCTCCTCGAAAACGAGCGCGCCGGACACCTGACCCGCGATGAAGTCGTCTGGGCCACGATCACGCTCCTGATGGCTGGCCACGAAACCACGACCCACCTGCTGGGCAATGGCCTTCTGGCGCTGGTGCGCAATCCCGGCCAGATGGAGCTGCTGCGACGGGACCCGACGCTCGCCTCCAATGCCGTCGAGGAGTTCCTGCGCTACGACCCGCCGATCTACGTGCTGTTCCGCGAGGCAGCCACGGATGCGGACATCTGCGGCGGGCGCATCGCCGAGGGAACGCGGCTCATGCTGTCGCTCGCGGCCGCCAATCGCGATCCACGCCTGTTCACCGACCCGGACCAGCTCGACCTGTCACGCGCGAACGCGAGCGAGAACCTGAGCTTCGCCGCCGGCCGCCACCTGTGCGCAGGCCACATGCTGGCGCGCCTCGAGGGTCGCATCGCCTTCGCGCGCATTGCCGCGCGCTTGCGGGACATCGGCCTCACGGCCGAGCCCACGCCGCGCGCCGGCGTGATGTTCAAGGGCTACCACGCAATGCCGATCTCCTCCCGGGTCCATTGAGACAACCGGGAATCCGGCAACGGACGAGCCATGCGCCAAGGGCACTTCGACGACGACCACGACATGTTCCGGGAGTCGACGCGGCGATTCTTCCGGAACGAGATCGAGCCGCACGCCGAGGCCTGGCGTGCGCGGGGCGAGGTGGACCGGGAGGCCTACCGCAAGGCCGGTGAACAAGGCCTGCTGTGCCAGTTTATCGATCCGGCCTACGGCGGTTCCGGCATCGACGACTTCCGTTACGACCAGATCGCCATCGAGGAGAACTACCGGCACGGTGATGCCGGGTTCTTCCTGCACCTGCACGGCCGGCTCGTCACGTCCTACATCGTGGCACTCGGCACGGAGGAGCAGAAGCGGCGCTTTCTGCCGGCCTGTGTCCGTGGCGAAACCATCCTCGGCATCGCGATGACCGAGCCCGGCACGGGCAGCGACCTCGCCGGCATGCGCTCCCAGGCGGAGGATCGCGGCGACCACTACCTGCTGAACGGCCAGAAGACCTACATCTCCAACGGCATCATCGGTGATGTGTTCGTCGTGGCAGCCCGGACGGATCCGGCCGTGCCGCGGCAGATCGGCCTGTTCCTCATCGAGCGCGGCATGGAAGGCTTCTCGCGGGGGCGGCGCCTGAAGAAGATGGGACTCGCCGCCCAGGACACCGCCGAGCTGTTCTTCCATGATGTGCGGGTCCCGAAGTCCAACGCACTCGGCGACCCGAAGCGCGGCTTCCACTACCTCATGCAGTTCCTCGCCGAAGAGCGGCTGTTGAGCGCCTGCACGTCTATCGCCAACGCCCAGGCAGCCTTCGATGTCACGCTCGACTACATCCGCGGGCGTCGGCTGTTCGGCCAGGCAGTTGCCGACTTCCAGGTCAACCGCTTCAGGATGGCGGACATGCGCACGGAGCTCGACGTGGCCCAGGTGTTCGTCGATGCCTGCGTGCGTCGCCACAACGATCACGGGTTGACCGCGGACATGGCGGCCCGGGCCAAGCTGTTCACGAGCGAGGTCGAGGGCCGGGTGACGGATGAATGCGTGCAGTTGCACGGCGGTGCCGGCTACATGGACGAGTACGCCATATCGCGCATGTACCGCAATGCGCGCGCGTCGCGGATCTACGCCGGTTCCTCGGAAGTCATGCGCGAACTCATCGCCCGCGCCATCGGCCTCGACCCGCGCCGCAAACCCGCCAGTCCGCCGTCGCGCGGCTGATGGCCAGATCCCGCCCCGTCGCCCGTCTCAATAGACGTCCAGGTCCTCGCCGATGGCCACCGGACCCGTGTAGTGCCTGTGGATGGCGGCAAGGACGGCCTCGCGGTTGATCGTTTCGGTGCCCAACGTGCCGATGTGCGAGATGACGACCTGCTTCACGCCGGCTGCGGCCGCCAGTCGCCCGATGTTCTCCGGTGTCAGGTGTTCCTTCTCCATGTGGTCGACCGCCGGCTTCTGGTCGATGCCGGAAGCCGCCTGCCGCCGGCCGAGGGTTGCCAGCACGGAATCGAGATCGATGAGCTCGGTGACCAGCAGGTCCGCGCCGCGGGCCAGCTGCTCTACCGCGCGGCTGGGGCCGGTATCGCCCGTGAACACGATTGAACGATCCGCCAGGTCGAAGCGGTACGAGTAGGAGCGGTCGATGCCGTGTGCCGTCTTCGGCATGTGCATGGTGTCGTAGTGCGAGTTCTCAACGGCCCGCACGGTGATGAGCTTGTCCCGGTAGACCTCACGCGCGGTGGACACCTCCCAGTCGTGCCCGGTGAAAACCGAGGCAATCGGCGGCAGGCCAGGGATCTGCAGCCGATAGATCATTCCGCCGATCTCGAGTGCCTTCAGCGTGCCGGCCACGAGGTCCCAGGTGCCGGGCGGACCAAAGATGCTGACGGGAACTTCACGGCGATCCATCCAGTCCAGCGCGAGGAATCCCATCAGGCCGGCGGTATGGTCGAGATGCAGGTGCGTGAGGAAGACCGTGTCGATGGCAGACAGGCGGACTTTGGCCCGCACCACCTGGCGCGCCGTGCCGGCGCCGACATCGATCAGGTAGGCCCGGCCGCCGACCTGCAGCAGCGAGGCGGGCTGCGAGCGGGTGACCCGCGCGATGGGGCCGCCACCCGTGCCGAGCAGCACGACCCGGCTTGGCTCCAATGCCGGCCCGCGCGATGCGGTGGCTGGTACCTGAGCCGGTACCTGGGCCGATACCTGGGCCGCTGTCGTCGCCTTGTCCGCGGCGCTGGCCGGAATGCATGGTGTCATCAGGATGACGCCAACCAACACGAGTGCATGTACGCGCATGAGTTCTCCCCCCCTTTGCCTGCCGTCCGTCACCGAACGTCCTTCGAACCGGAACCCGGCCTGGCTGTCGGCCTTGACATCACTCTTCCGCGACGAGGATCCGCGCCAGTGCCGCCTCAACCGCCGCGGTCCGCGGTGCCTCGATGCCGAACACCGTGTCGAGCAGCTGGCGCAGTTCGCCGACACTGCCGACCTGCCGGCGTTCACCTGCCGCCCCCGGCCCGTGCTGTCGGTAGTCGCCGTTGAACAACGCCTGGCGGCAGCCGCCGGCCGGCCGCGCCACGAGCAGCACCTGGCGGAACCGTGATGCCGGGTGCGTGGAGACGAACCAGTTGGCCACCTGGTAATCGACGAACTGCTGCGGCTGTCCGTCGAAGCTGTACATCGGCTGCCACCCCTCCGGCAACTGCACCTCGAGCTGGCAACCCTCGGGTTGCGGCACCAGCCTGAATGACTCCATCCGGGTTGCCTGTGCGCGCCCGGTGACGAACGCGATCGGCTCCGGCAACGTCGCGCCGCCAAAACCGGTGTCGGCAAGATACGCGCCATCGGGCAGTTCGATCTTGAGCAGCATGTGCGTGCGCGCCCCGATCCGGTCCGTCGGCGCCTTCCACAACACGCGGGCGGCAAGTCCGGTCACCGTGAAACCCAGGCGCTCGAGTGCCGCGGCGAACAGGATGTTGTGCTCGAAGCAGTAGCCCCCGCGGCGGCTGCCGACCATCTTGGCCTGCAGGGCCGGCAGGTCGAGTGGCACGGGCTCGCCGGCAAGGCTCGCCAGGTTCTCGAACGGGATCGTGTTGACATGCCGCCACTGGATCTCGCGCAGGGTCTGGAGCGTCGGCTCGCGGCCACCGGTGTAACCCAGCCGCGCGCAGTAGGCGTCGAGATCGAATGCAGCGAGGCCGGGCAATTGCAGCGTTGCCATGCCCCATCATGGTCGGGTTTGGCGAAATCCGTCAACGGCGGCGACAATGTATCGTGCAGCCGGCAAAGGAGGAGTCAATGAAGGTCCTGTTCCACTACGCCGCCGGTCCCCGCCTGCGCGCCGAGGTCGAGGCACGACGCGATTCCGACCTGCACTTTGCCTATTGCCCGGAGGGGCCGGAGCAACCGTTCCTCGCGGAACTGGCTGATGCAGAGGTCGTCTGGCATGTGCTCTGGCCACTCACTGGCGACGTGCTGGTGCGGGCGCCGAAGCTGCGCCTCATCCAGAAGATCGGCGTGGGGGTCAACACCATCGACCTCGACGTGGCCAGGCAGCGCGGCATCGCGGTGTGCAACATGCCCGGCACCAACAGCCGGGCCGTTGCGGAGATGACCCTGCTTCTGATGCTGAACACCCTGCGCCGTCAACATGCCGTGGAAAGCGCCCTGCGCACCGGTCACTGGACGGTGGACGAGGCCACCCGGGAATCGTTCGGCGAACTGGCCGGGCGCACGGTCGGCATGGTCGGGTTCGGCGCCGTGCCGCAGATCCTGGCGCCGATCCTCGAGGCAATGGGCGCCCGGGTGATCTACACCGCGACGGCGCCGAAGCCCGTGGCCTGGCCCTTCATGCCGCTCGACCGGCTGCTCGGCGAATCGGACATCGTGACCCTGCACCTGCCGCTGCTGCCGGC
>CAZMVP010000060.1:0-10423 GCA_964569355.1 uncultured Chromatiaceae bacterium
CCGCCGTTGACGCCCCAGGGATAGGTCAGCCAGCGATCGTCGTGGATCGAGATCTGGCCGGGCTCGAGGAACCGGTAGGCCACGCGCAGCGCGTTGCCGCCACGATGCAGGCCCGGGCCGCCCGAGTCGGTCAGTGTCTCGTAGGCTTCGATGCGCAGCGGGAAATAGCTCTCGAGGAACTCGTTCGGCACGTTGGTGAAGCTCGGCCACATCGAGTGGCCATCCGGTCCGTCGCCGAACGGCCGGCCGGGCACGCCACCGAAGCCGATGCTGTAGAGCTGATACCAGTCGCCATTCTTCCGGTGGCCCGAATACATGAAGTGCGGGCTGTCGGAGAAACCGGCAGCGCACAGGAAGTCCGGGTTGCCCTGGCCGAGCAGGCCACCGAGCAGGTCGAACACGCGGCCGAGCGCGTGGGTGCGACAGGACAACGCGGCCGGAAAGCGCGGCTTCAGCAGCGAACCGTCCGGAATGCGGATGTCCATGAGATCGTAGAAGCCGTCGTTGAACATGATCTGCGGGTCGAAGACCATGATCATGTAGACGCCGGCGAACATCTTGAACATCTCCTCGTTGAGGTAGAAGTTCACCGAGCCCGTCGACTGCGGATCCGTGCCCTCGAAGTCGAAGATGACCTTCTCGCCTTCGCGCCACATCGCGCACTTGATCTTGTACGGCCCCATGCCCATGCCGTCGTCGCAGAGATAGTCCTCGAAGTACTGCTTCTTGGTCGGGACCGTGTCCTTGATCAGCCTGGCCATGGCGCGCTTGTTGCGGTCGAGCAGGTCCTCCAGCGCCGAGTACAGCACGTCATCGCCGAAGCGGTTGGAGAGCTCGATCACCCGCTTCTCTGCGGTGCGGATGGCCGCCACGATCGCGTGGAAATCGCTGCGGTTCCATTGCGGCATGCGGCAGTTGTGCAGCACCAGCTCGAGGATGTCCTCCTGCAGGACGTCCTTCTTGTAGATCTTGGTCGGCGGCACGCGGATGCCTTCCTCGAAGATCGTCTGGGCGTCGGTGGGCAGGCTGCCCGGCACCTTGCCGCCGATATCGGTCATGTGGCCGAACATCGCGGCATAGGCGATCAGCCGGCCGTCCTTGAAGATCGGACGCAACAGCAGCCAGTCGTTGGAGTGGCTGACCGCGCCGTTGCAGGTGTACGGATCGCTGGTGAGGAACATGTCCCCTTCCTCGATCGTGCCGTGGTAGGCGGCCTTGAAGCCGTAGATGAAGCTGCCGAACTGGCCGACGACCATCTTGCCGTCGAGGTTGGCGATCATCGGGAATTCGTCATGCTGCTCGCGGATGCCGGGCGACATCGCCGTGCGGAACAGCACGGCGTCCATCTCCCAACGCGCGTTGAGCATGCCGTTCTCGATGATGTCGAGCGTGATGGGGTCGATCTTCTGGCGCGTGAACGGCCGGGGTCGGGTCTCTACGATCTTGGCTGGCATTGTTGCTTGCTCCTGGATTCTGTAACGGGCTGACCGGATGTGCCGCGGATCAGGCCGGCGTGATGAGGATGTTGCCCCAGTCGTCGATCGTGCCGATGTGGTCCGGCAGGATCAGCGTGGTCGAGTCCATCTCGAGGATGATGGCGGGCCCCGGGACCACGTTGCCCGATTTCAGCTTCGAGCGATCATAGAGTTTCGCGTTCTGGTCCTTGTCGTCGACATAGATGCTGATCTTCGCGGTGACGGCATCGGACGGGTCCGCACCACCCTTCTCCACCTTGGCCGCACGCACGGTGGTCGGCTTGCCCTGCGCAACGGCACGGAGGTTCACCAGTTCCTTGTCGAGCGGCAACGCGAAGGTGAAGAGCTGCTTGTGCATCTCGTCGAAGCGGCTGCCGATGATGTCGAGGCCCTGTGCCTCGAATTCGTCGATGCCGAAATCGACGGTGAGCAGCAGTGCCTGGCCGCTGTAGCGGATGTCGACCTGGTAGCTCAGGGACTGGTCGGCCTTCGGAATGCCCTCGCGATCCAGCGCCTTGGTGGCCGTGGCCGCCAGGCCCTTGAAGACCTTGGCAACCTCCTTCTGGCTGGTTTCGCTGAAGCGGCGGATATAGGTGCGGGCAGCCTCGTCCCGGACCCGGGTGGTGGCGTCGCCATAGGCGCAAAGCACGCCCGGCCCCGGTGGAATGATGACTGGCCATGAATTGAGGAGCTTGCCGATGGCATTGGCGTGCAGGGGGCCGGCACCGCCGAAACCCACCACGGAGAAGTCACGGGGGTCGAAGCCCTTTTCCACGGACACCAGGCGCAGCGCCCCGTAGATGTTCTCGTTGACGATGTCGATCACGCCGGCGGCGGCCTGCTTGATGTTCAGCTTCAGCGGTCCCGCAATCGACTCCATGGCCTTCTCGGCCAGGTCGCGCCGGATCTTCATGTCGCCACCAAGGCGGACCTGGCTGCTCGGCAGGTAGCCCAGCACCAGGTTGGCGTCGGTAACCGTGGGCAACGTGCCACCACGGTCATAGCCGGCCGGCCCGGGGTCCGCCCCGGCGCTCTCGGGTCCGACGCGCAGTGCCCTGGTCAGTTCCGGCACCTTGGCGATGGAGCCACCGCCGGCACCAACCGTACGGACGTCCAGGGACGAGGCGCGCACCGTGACATCACCCACGGTGGTTTCGCGCCGCAGCTGGGGCTTCGCGTCCTGCACCAGGCAGACATCGGTGGAAGTCCCGCCCATGTCGAAGGTCAACAGGTTCCTGAAGCCCGCCTGCTTGCAGACCCACACCGCGCCGGATACGCCACCCGCCGGGCCGCTCATCAGCATGTTGACCGGAAAATCGGCGGCCGCGTCGGCCGATGCCAGGCCGCCATCCGAGCGCAGGATGCGCAACTTGACGCCTTTCATCGATTTCTGCAGCTGGCGCTGCAGATTGTGCACGTAGCTTTCCACCTTGGGCCGCACGTAGGAATTCGCGACCGTGGTGATCGTGCGCTCGTATTCCTGCATCTCGGGCACGATCTCGGATGACAGCGAAACCGGGATCCCCGGCAGCACTTCCGCGGCGATCTTCGCCACCTGCTTCTCGTGGGCGTCGTTCGCGAACGAATTGATCAGCGAGATGGTCAGGGCCTCGATGCCCTTCTTGCCGAGCGCCTTCAGGTCGCGCCGCAGTGCCGCCTCGTTGAGCTTGCGCACGACCTCGCCCTTGGCACCCACCCGCTCGTCGGCTTCGATGGTCAGCGCGAGCGGTGCAATTGGCAGGCTCTTGTTGTAGATCACCCAGCCGCCGAGGCCACCGGGCACAAAGGACCTGGCGATCTGCAGGACCTGGCGATACCCCTTGGTGGTCACGAGTCCGACCCTGGCGCCGCTGCCGGTGAGCACCGTGTTGGTCGCCACCGTCGTGCCATGCATGAAATGGGTGATGTCCCTGGGATCCACGCCGGCGTTCCGGCAGACCTTCTCGATGCCGTTCAACACGCCGATGGAGGAATCCTTGGGCGTGCTCGGCACCTTGGCCGTGAATGCGTCGCCATTCTGCTCGTTGACGAGCAGCAGATCAGTGAACGTACCGCCAACGTCAACCCCAAGTCGGTAACTCATAAAGGCCTCTCAGATTTCTCGGTCCAAATAACGCGGCAACAGCGGTCCGACCGGATGCGGCTGCCTATTCTCTCGGCACTTCAACTCGCCAGGCGGGCGCGATTGACCTCGGCGATCTGCGGGAAGATGCCCGCCTTCGGCAGCATGGCCGGCGTGCCCCTGCCCAGTTGTTCGGCCAGCCACTGGCTGGTGCTGATGATCTTCTGCAGCGACACGCCGGTCTGCACGCCGGAGCGATCCAGCATGTAGAGCAGATCGTCCGTCGGGATGTTGCCGGTCGCCGCCGGCGCAAACGGGCAGCCACCGATGCCACCAATGCTGGCGTCGAGGGAATCCACGCCCATGTCGACGGCCGCCTGTGCATTCGCGATGCCGGTGTTGCGGGTGTTGTGGAAATGGCAGCGGATGGGCACGTCTCGCACCCTTTCACGGATGGCACCGAGCATGTCCCGGACCTGCGAGGGTACGCCCACACCGATGCTGTCGGCGATGCCGAGCTCCACCGGATCACCCTCCATGACCTGGTCGACGAGCTCGAGGACGCGCTTCAACGGCACCTCGCCCTCGAAAGGACAGCCGAAGGCCGACGAGATCATCACGTTGGCGCGGATGCCGGCGGCCTTGGCCGCACGCGCGATGTCCACCCAGGCCTTCACCGATTCGCTCGTCGGCACGCCCTGGTTGCGCTGGTTGTACGTATCGCTGGCAACGACGGCCATGCCGATCTCGGGGATGCCGGTGGCCTGGGCGCGTTCGAAACCCTTGCGGTTCAGCACGAGGCCGATGTAGGTGATGCCCTGGTCGCCTGGCAGGCCACGAATGACTTCCTCGGCATCCGCCATTTGAGGCACGCGCTTTGGATGCACGAAACTCGTGACTTCCATGCGCCGGATGCCGGCGTCGATGGCCCGCTTGATGAATTCGATCTTGGTGGCGGTGGGCAGGATTTCGGGCTCGCTCTGGAGCCCGTCGCGAGGCCCGACCTCGATGATGGAAACGTGGCGCGCTGGCTGGCTCATGAGCTTACAGTGACGTGGAAAATCGTTATTCTATACGGCCCGGTCAACGTTACAACAATGCATTGGGGGCCCTGCCGCGGGGCAACCATCAGACACAGGACTTTCACATGGCAAATGAGCACGCTTCGCCGAAGACGACTCCATCCGGCAAGTCATCCGGCCAGGTAGCCGGCCCCCTGGCCGGCCTGCGGGTGATCGAGATGGGAACCCTGCTCGCCGGTCCCTTCTGCGGGCAGTTGATGGGCGATTTCGGCGCGGAAGTGATCAAGCTGGAGCCGCCCGGCCAGGGTGACCCGATGCGGGAATGGGGCCGGGAGAAGGCCCACGGCATGTCGCTCTGGTGGCCCGTGGTGGCGCGCAACAAGAAGTCCGTGACCCTGAACCTGCGGGAAGCCGAGGGCCAGGCCATAGCAAAGGACCTGATCGCGAAGGCGGATTTCGTTCTCGAGAATTTCCGGCCCGGCACCATGGAGCGATGGAACCTGTCGTTTGCCGAGCTGCAGAAGATCAATCCCCGCCTGATCATGATCCGGGTGTCCGGCTTCGGGCAGACCGGCCCCTACGCCAAGCGCGCCGGTTTTGGCGCCGTCGGCGAGGCCATGGGCGGGCTCCGTTATGTCTGCGGCGATCCCTCGACGCCGCCAAGCCGGATGGGCATCAGCATCGGCGACTCGCTGGCCGCGACCTTTGCCTGCATCGGCGGACTCACCGCGCTCTATTACCGCGAACGCACCGGCCAGGGGCAGGTGGTGGACTCCGCCATCTACGAGGCGGTGCTCAACATGATGGAGTCGCTGATCACGGAATACGACAAGACCGGTTACATCCGGGAGCGCACCGGCGCGATCCTGCCGAACGTGGCGCCCTCGAACGTCTATCCCACCCGTGATGGCGGCATGATCCTGATCGCGGCCAACCAGGACACGGTCTTCAGCCGCCTCGCCGAGGCCATGGGTCAGCCCGAGCTGGCCAAGGACGAACGCTATGCGACGCACACGGCCCGCGGCGCGCGCCAGAAGGAACTCGACGACCTGATCGCCGACTGGACGCGGACCATCGACGCTGCCGAGGTGGAAAAGCTCATGGACCAGTTCGGCATTCCGTCCGGCAAGATCTACCGGACGCCGGAGATGCTCGAGGATGCCCACTTCCGGGCCCGCCAGGCCATCGTGACCACGATGCATCCGAAGTTCGGTGAATTGCGCATGCAGAACGTGGCGCCGAAGCTGTCGGCAACGCCCGGCACGATCCGCTCCGCCGCCCCCGAGCTCGGCCAGCATTCCGAGGAAATCTATCGCAGCCTGCTCGGTTTCGACGCCGCGAAGATCGCCGACCTGCGCACCCGGGGAATCATCTGACCGCCACGGCGAATCGCCTGGGTCCCATCGCCGGGGTCACGATCCGCACGCCCTCGCTGGCGGCCGCGGAGGCCGCCTACGGCCGGCACCTGCACTATCGGGTTGCCAGCCGGCGGCCCGTGACCGAGGCAGAGGCACGGTCCTGGAAGCTGCCGGCACTGGCAGGCACGCCATCGCTGTCGATGGTGCCGGAAGCTGCGCAAGACGGTGTTCCGGACTTCACCTTCCGGTTCGTCGAGCTGCCGCCCGTGCCGGGGTTCCGGGCCTTCACCCGGCATGGCTGGCACGCAGCCGAGCTCATCGTCCGTGACGTGGACACGCTGCACGCACAGCTCCGCGACTCGTCCTTCGAGATCGTCGCGCCGCCGATGGACCTGTCCTTCTGCCCGGACATCCGCGCGATGCAGATCCGCGGCCCCGGCGGCGAGATCATCTACCTCACGGAATTCAAGCGCCCGGTGCCGGGCCTCGATGCCCCCGTTGCGCGCTGCGCGGTGGATCGCTGCTTCATCGTGATCCTGGGCGGCCCGTCGATGTCGGCCATGCAGGACTACTTCGGGAACCAGTTCGGGGTGCCCGGATCCCCGCCCGTGGAATCGCGCGTGCAGACCATGGCGCTGGAGTTCGGCCTGTCCCGCGAACACCGGTTTCCGATCGCGGCGCTGGCCCTGAACGGGCAGTGCTACATCGAGGTGGACGAGATGCCGTCGGCCGCAGAACCGCTGCCGGAGGTCCTCGGGGACCTGCCGGGCGGCGTGGCCATGGTGAGTTTCCGTGTCGCCACGGGCAGCGCGGTGGCTGGTGCTCCGCGTTGCGTGCGCGGCGGCGCGGGCGAGCTGGTCGAGCTCATCGCTTCCTGAGCAGCGTCAGCCCGTCGCCGATCGGCACCATCGACAGGTCGAAGCGCCGGTCCTCCTTCAGGGCCGCATTCAGCACACGCAGCGCGACGGTATCCGGCTCCTGGTCCGCCGGATCGGCGACGGAGCCACCCCACAACACGTTGTCGATCGCGATCAGTCCGCCACCGCGGACGAGCCGCCAGCCCTGCTCGACGTAGTCGGCATAGCCGGTCTTGTCCGCATCGATGAACATGAAATCGAATGACCCGTCCATGCCTTCGCGGCGCAGTTGGCGCAGGGAATCCCCCGCTGGCCCCAGGCGCAGCTCGATGCGGTCGCCGACCCCGGCCTCGTCCCAGTAGCGCCGGCCCATGGCAGTCCATTCCTCGCTGACATCGAGCGCGATGAGCCGGCCATCCGCGGGCAGGGCCAGCGCGCAGGCGAGCGCGCTGTAACCGGTGAATGTCCCGACTTCCAGGCAGCGGCGGGCACCCAGCAGTTTCACCAGCAGGCCCATGAACTGACCCTGCTCCGGGGAGATCTGCATCCGGGCAGCCGACAGCCGGGCGGTCTCGGCGCGCAACCGCGCCAGGACGGCGGGTTCGCGCACGGAATTCACCAGCAGGTAGGCGTGGGTACGTTCGTCGAGGTTCAGCGTGCGCGTGGACATTGCCTGTCACCCCCGGGTCGAGAACGGCAGCGAGATGCCGGAGCCAAGGCGGAGCATGACCGAGCTCGTCGCCGGCAATTCGCATTCCGGCAGGCCGGTCGATACCGCGACGACATCTCCCGGCCGGAACGCGTAGTGCCGGGCCAGGCGGGTCAGCAGCTGCGCTGCGGTTGCCGGATTGCGCACGATGCCGGCCGCATGGTCGGCGGAGCGTTGCAGGGTTCGGCCATTGACCTCGATCGTCAGGATCCAGTCATCGGCAATCTCGTCCAGCGTGACCAGTGCCGGACCGAGCACGCAGGCGCCCGCAAACTGCCGGGCATGCCGGTTGTCGCCCGGCCCCGGTCCCTGCTGTCCCGGCGACCGGGCCAATGGCATGGTCCCGAGATCGGCCACGAGCGTGATGGCGGCCAGTGCCCGAAGGGCTTCGGCTTCATTGCAGCGATGGAGTGCGCGGCCGAGCGTGAGGCCGATCATGCCCAGCAGGTGCAGGGGCTGGCTCTCCCCCGTCGGCAGCTCGATCTCCGCATCCGGGCCGGCGGCAGAATTGGGGTTCTTGATATAGGTATCCTGCGACTGGCCGGCCACCTGGGGGCCTGCCGCACCGGGAACCATCAGCAGCAGACCGGGGCGACGGATCGGCGGCAGCAGCCGCGTGCCGGCGCCGGGCAGCAGACGACGCGAACCTCGCCACGCGCTGCGCTCGGACCCGGATGCCTGTGCATATTCGGCGAGCAGCCGGGTCACGTGGGCCTCGCCTTCGGCGCCCTGGGCGAGGATGCTGACCACCGATTGCGGGCGCCACTGCGACGCCGCGAGCCCGGTCGGCGATGCTGCCAGGTCCAGGATCTCGCCGGAAGGCAGCAGCAACCCGGGACGGCCGCCGACTTCAAGACTGTCCAGAGTGACCAGGCGCATGGCAGCTCAGCTTTCGTTCGGCGCCACGAAGACCTCGATGCCATCGAGTTCCGGGGTCAGCTCGATCTGGCATGACAGCCGGCTGTTCGGACGCCGCTCGATGGCCGTGTCCAGCATCGCGTCTTCCATGTCTTCCATCGGCTTCAGCCGCGGCAGCCAGTCATCGGCAACATAGGTGTGGCAGGTGGCGCAGGCACAGGCCCCGCCGCACTCCGCCACGATGCCCTCGACACCGTTGTCCAGGGCCCCTTCCATGACGGTGTAGCCGCTGGCGATTTCCACTTCGATGCGCTGGCCGTTGATATCGTGGTAGATGACACGGGGCATAGGGGCTCGGGGCAGGATGGCGCGGAGCACGGGACTCCGGGGTTTCAGACACAGCCGGAGCAAGCCCCGATCCGCGGCGAGAATAGCATGCCGGCATCGGCATCGCGATTGACAAGGGGGTACGGTTCGCTGACCATTACTGGCCATGCAAATCAGCCCCGCTGGCATGCGGGCAGCAGCCAGCTGCCAGCCACCCGGTGGTGACCTAGGACGCGGGCGTCTGCACGGCTGATTTCCCCATGAGTCACCGAGGCCCCGCATCTGCATGGTGACGGGGTCTTTTTTGTTGCAATCGGTTTACTGCTCAGGAGACAAGGACCAATGCGTATCTATTCCGAGAAGGACGTGAACCCCGGGGCGCTGGCGGGCAAGCGCATCGCCGTGCTGGGCTATGGCAGCCAGGGTCGCGCCCATGCCCTCAATCTCCGGGATAGCGGCCATGATGTCGTCGTCGGCCTGCGGCCCAATGGCCCGACGGCAAAACAGGCGACGGCCGATGGCCTCAAGGTCAAGGCGCCCGCCGAGGCCGTGGTTGGCGCCGATCTCATCGCCTTCCTGCTGCCTGATCTCGCCCAGCCGGCGCTGTACCGGGAAATCGAGTCCGGCATCCGCCAGGGCGCCACGCTGCTCTTCGCCCACGGCTTCAACATCCACTACGGCGAGATCAAGCCCCGGGCCGACCTCGACGTGGTGCTGATCGCGCCAAAGGGACCCGGCGGCCTCGTGCGCCGGCAATACGAACAAGGCAAGGGCGTGCCCTGCCTCGTCGCGATCGCACAGGACAAGTCGGGCCACGCGAAGGACACTGCCCTCGCCTATGCGCACGGCATCGGCGGCACCCGCGGCGGCGTGCTGGAGACCACCTTCGCCGAAGAGACCGAAACCGACCTGTTCGGCGAGCAGGCGGTGCTGTGTGGTGGTGCCACCGAGCTCGTGCTTGCCGGTTACGACACGCTGGTGGCCGCCGGTTACCAGCCCGAGGTGGCCTATTTCGAATGCATGCACGAGCTGAAGCTGATCGTCGACCTGCTGCATGAAGGCGGCCTCGCCAAGATGCACAAGTTCGTCAGCGACACGGCCAAGTGGGGCGACCTCACGCGCGGCCCGCGGGTCATCGACGACCATGTGCGGGCCGAGATGCAGAAGATCCTCGGCGAAATCCGCGATGGCACCTTCGCGCGCCAGTGGATCAAGGAAAGCGCCTCCGGCGGCAAGGAATACAAGCGGCTGATGGACAAGGACATGAGCCACCCGATCGAGAAGGTCGGCGCGGACCTGCGCGGCCGCATGCCCTGGCTGGACCAGTAACGGCCGGGCAGCGATCGATGGCAACGGGGCTGGCTCCGCGGGAAGGTTGAACGATGGCAATCAAGCAGACTGAATGGATCTGGCACAACGGCCAGTTCGTCCCCTGGCAGTCGGCCACGGTGCATGTGCTGAGCCATGCCCTGCACTACGGGTCGTCGGTGTTCGAAGGCGTGCGCGCCTATGCGACGCCGGATGGCACGCAGGTCTTCCGGCTCAAGGCACACACGCGACGGCTGCAGGATTCCGCGAAGATCCACCGCATCGTGATCCCGTGGTCCGCCGACGAGATCAATGCCGCCTGCCGGCAGGTCGTGTCGCGCAACGGACTGAAGAGCGCCTACATCCGCCCGGTGGTGTACCGCGGCTATGGCGAGATCGGCGTCGTACCGAAGCCGGAGCATCCTGTCGAGATGGCGGTTGCCGCCT
>CAZMVP010000061.1:0-3669 GCA_964569355.1 uncultured Chromatiaceae bacterium
GCGGCATTGGCCGATGGAACCCAGTGCCCCGACAGCCATTGCAGCTTCCAGGCAAGCCAGCTCAAGTGGATCACTGCCGCGAAGTCGTGGTTCCGCGCCATCGCCAGCCCGGCGAGCCGGAGATCGTATCTCAGGAACTGCGCGAGCGGCCGGGAGAGGTGAAGTGCGGAGAGATCGCTGCCGAGCTTCGCCAGCAGATCAGGCACGGCGCCACCGGTGACCGGACCCAGCGACACGACGAAATCCACCTTGCTGCCAGCCGGGACACAGGCCTCGCAGGCCGAAGGATTCTGGCTGACCACGGTGCCCGCCGGCACGCTCGGATGATGGGCCTTGGTGACCGTGCCTGCCACGAGGCCGGCACCGGTCACGACCGCCTCCGCAGCTGGCTGATCCAGCCCCCGGATCCCGGGGGCGGACACGCGCTGGATGATCGCCGAAACCGCGAACTCGAGCTGGATGCCCGCACCGCCGGGATTGGCTGTCCAGGCTGGCGACTGCAGCAGCAGCGTCGTCCCGTCGAAGGCGGATGCAGCCGACGCATAATCGGCCAACTGCTGCTGCGGACCGGCCGCCAGGTCATCACCACCGACGGTGCGCGTGCCCGGGATCGCGGTGTAGTCCAGCGTGGTCTCGTTCGTGAAGTCGTCGCCGTAGGTCGTGTTGCCGCACAGGCTGGCGCCGACGATCGCGCCGAAGCCACCTTCGATGCAGGCATAGGACGTGGCCACGATCGACGTGGTTGCCACGTTGAAGACGGCACCGCGGATTTCATGCGAATAGAGCACGGTGGCCGGACCGAGCTTGAAGACGGCCGTCGTCGACGGCGAGAGCTGCGTGACGGTGCCGGCGGCATCGTCATAGGCAAACTCGGTGCCATCGAGCGATGCAGCCGCCACCGTGCCGTTCGCGCTGCCGGCGGAGATCCGCACGAGTGTCAGGCCGTACTGCGCGGCCGATGCCGGTGCGGACAGGGCCATCAGGATCAGGGCAAGTACAGGAGCTGCGCCCATGGCAGCCAGCGATGCCTTGCGGATCGTGAGCATTGGTCTCCCCCTCCGGCCCCGCTTGTTGTTCTGCTCGAGCCTTTGGCGAGTCTAGGCGGATTCCGGCAGTTGCGGCCAACCGGGGCAGCCCGGCCGGCCACAGGCTGGTCAGCCGGCCGGCTGGATCTTCACCATGATCAACGCGGCCCCGGCTTCGAGCGGCCTGGCAGCCCAGGATACCGGTTGTTCCGCCCAGACAATGCCGGACCCTGCCTTGAGGTCCATCTCGCGGTCCGTGCGCAATGACCATGCGCCCATGGCCGCGAAGATCAGTCCATCCGCACCCGCCCCCGTTGCTGCCACCCAGAGCACCTGCACCTCCGCCGCCACGGATCCACGCCGGGTCATCACGTTGAAATCGCGCGACCCGCCACCCAGCAGCTCGCAATCGCAGGCGTGATCACCCGAGAAGCGCAGCGGCCGATGGCGCTGGTCCAGCCGCTGATCGAGGTCCTGTCCTGGCGAGCGCAGGCATACGCCGTCGCCCTCGAGCAGCACGATGACGCGATCGATGCCGGGAAATACCGAAAATGGCCCACCCGCACGAATGCTCGCCACGCTCACCCGCCACTGGAAGTCGTCCATGGCTGCGCCGGGCGGCCAGCAGATGATCTCCTGCGTGAGGCCACCGCCATTCTTCCAGGGCGTGGGCGGGATGTCGCGCAGGCTGAATGACCGGAACATGGGGAAGATGGCGGAGAGGGTGGGATTCGAACCCACGTTACGGGGTTACCGTAAACACGCTTTCCAAGCGTGCGCCTTCAGCCACTCGGCCACCTCTCCGTATCGGGTCGCGGACAGCGCGAAAGCGGGCTGCAGGGTAGCCCACCGGGCGGTGGGCTTCAATCGCTCGCCGCCACTGCCGACTGCCTACTTGCTGGCCGGCATCGCATCTTTCGGGAAGAAGTCCGGCGGCCGCTCGAGGCAGGCGGCACCGGGGACTCGCCGCGGGTCGCCCTTCTGGCCAGCTGCGTTCTTGCTGGCCGGGATGGCAAAGGTGCCGGATTCCGGTGGTGGCGTCATGCCCTGCGGGATGACGATGGCCGGCACTTCGGTCGCGTCCTGGTATTCCGAGGTGTCATTGCAATGCGCATCGGGATTGCGGGAACCGAAACAGCCGGCGGCCATGGCGCACACCAGGACCACGGCGCCGTGTTTGACCGCCTTCACCACGCTACCCCTGCCCGCCGGCATGGCGCGGCGCCCGGGACTCGGCGAGCAACCCGGCATGGGCCAGTGCCGCCTCGACGGCAGGCTGGGCGGCCGTGCTGAGCCTCGTGAGCGGCAAGCGCAGGCCGCCCTTGATCCGGCCCAGGCGTTCGAGCGCCCACTTGACCGGGATCGGATTGGATTCCACGAAGAGATCGCGGTGCAACAGCGCCAGCCGTGCATCCAGTTCTGCGGCCAGCGCGGCGTTGCCCTCGAGGGCGGCCTCGCACATGGCGGCCATCAACCGGGGTGCCACGTTGGCGGTTACCGAGACCACGCCCTGGCCACCCTTCAACATGAACTCACGTGCCGTGGCGTCATCGCCGCTCAGGAGCAGGAAGTCGTCCCCGCATCCGGCCCGCAGGGCCGCTACCCGGGAGACATCGCCAGTGGCTTCCTTGATGCCGACGATCCCCGGATGTGCCGCCACCTGCGCCACCGTGTCCGGTCGCATGTCCACGCCAGTGCGTCCCGGCACGTTGTACAGGATCACCGGCCGGTCCACCGCGTTGGCCACGGCCAGGAAGTGCTGGCACAAACCCGCCTGCGTGGGCTTGTTGTAATAAGGCGTGACGATCAGGTAACCGTCGATCGGGAACGGCGCCACCGCAAGCGACAGGTCGATGGTCTGCGCCGTGGAATTCGAACCGGTGCCGGCGATGATCGGGATGCGCCCGGCGGCCCGCTCCGCCGCCACGCGGATCACCTCGATGTGCTCGGCGCGGGTCAGCGTGGCGGATTCACCCGTCGTGCCGGTGACCACGAGGCTGTCGCTGCCCTCGGCCACATGCCAGTCGATCAGCTGTTCCAGCGATGCGAAATCGACCTCGCCTGCCGCCGTCATCGGCGTCACGATGGCAACACTGCTGCCTGTAAACATGGGATCGGACCGGGGGAATGATGCAGCAACGGATGGTACTTCCCGCCACCGGGTCGTCGCAAGGCCGAGCCCTCCCGCGGTTCACTTGCCGGTCTGCCGATTCCCGGTACACTGGCCGCCAGTTCGCAATCCCCGTACGGCATCCCCCATGGAAAAACTGTTGGCGGTCACCGCGATCGGCCCGGACCGCGCCGGGGTCGTCCGCGACCTGAGCCAGGCCGTGACCGCGGCCGGCGGCAACATCCGCGAGAGCCGGATGATCGCGCTCGGTTCCGAGTTCGCCATCATGATGCTGGTGGCCGGCAACTGGCACACGATGACCCGGCTCAAGGCGCAGTTCGACGCCCTCTCCGGGCAATCGGACCTGACGCTGGCCGTGCGGGAAACCCAGCCACGCCCGGCCGAGAGCTCGGCACCCTACCTCGTGGACGTGGTCACGCTCGACCAGGAGGGCATCGTTTTCGGGTTGTCGAACTTTTTCGCGACCCGGGGACTCGAAATCGCCGAGGTCAGCACGCGTCGCTACAATGCCGC
>CAZMVP010000061.1:3769-8691 GCA_964569355.1 uncultured Chromatiaceae bacterium
CCGGGCTGCACCACCGAGGGCTGCGATTTCTCCGCCCTGCACGGCCGCTTCCGCAAGGCCAATACCGTGATCCTCGGCGTGTCCCGCGACTCCTTGGCCTCCCACGAGAAGTTCAAGGCCAAGTTCGAATTTCCGTTCGACCTCTTGTCCGACGGAGATGAAACGCTCTGCCGGCTCTTCGACGTGATCCACGAGAAGAACATGTATGGCAAGAAGGTCATGGGCGTCGTGCGCAGCACCTTCCTGATCGACTCGCAAGGCGTGCTGCGAGCCGAGTGGCGCAAGGTCACCGTCGCCGGCCACGCCGCCGAAGTCCTGGCCGCAGCAGAGGCACTCTGAAGGCCCCGGGTTCTGCCAGGGGTCGATCGGGAATCCATCAGGGATCCACCGGGTGTTAGTCAGGAAACTGATCGCGGCCATCGTGGCACTGTCGCTGATGGTGCCGCCGGTCGTGCCCGCCGCCACCGGGGACGACCTGCCGGACATCGGCAGCCCGGCCAACTCCGTGCTGTCGCGCGATCGCGAATTGCAGATCGGCCGCTCGATCTACCGCAGCCTCGTCGACACCGACCACGTGATGACCGACCCCGAGGTCCAGGAATACATCCAGGACCTGGGCCTCAAGCTGGCTGCCCATGCCCAGGATGGCGAGTTCCAGTTCAACTTCTTCGTGGTCACTGATCCTGCCATCAACGCCTTCGCGTTGCCGGGCGGCTACATCGGCGTGCACTCCGGCCTGATCCTGGCCACGGACAACGAAAGCGAACTGGCCGGCGTGCTGGCCCACGAAATCTCCCACGTGACCCAGCGGCACATCTCGCGCGCAGTCTTTGCCAACCAGCGCAGCAGCATCCTGACCATGGCGGCGATGCTCGGCGCCATCCTGCTCGGCGCGGTTGGCGGCAGCGGCGACGCGGTGACCGGCGCCATTGCAACCGCCCAGGGCATCGCGGCCCAGCAACAGATCAACTTCACGCGCGCCAACGAGTCCGAGGCCGACCGTGTCGGCGTGGCCGTGCTCGCGGCCTCGGGCTTCGACCCGATGGGCATGCCGAGCTTCTTCGAGAAACTCGCGCAGCAGACGGGTCCGCTGGCCAGCCAGGCGCCGGAATTCCTGCGCACCCACCCGGTCACCGTGAACCGCATCGCCGAGACGCGCGAGCGGGCGGCGAGCCTGCCGCACCCGGCCGTCGTGGACTCACCGGGCTACACGCTGATGCGGGCCCGGATCCGCGTGCTCACGAGCAGCACGCCGGAGAAGGCGCTGAACTACTTCCTGGCCCGACAACAGGATGCGGGGAAGGGCAACCGGGATCCCGGCACGGAGTACGGCGTGGCGCTCTCGCGCATGGAACTTGGCCAGTACACCACGGCGCGTGATCTGTTCACCGACCTGCTGGCACGGCATCCCGGCGTCATCGCCTTCCACACCGGCCTCGCGGGAGCCGAGCTGGCGCTGGGCCATCGCGACGCTGCCTTCGCCCGCTACGAGCGGGCCATGGCCCTGTTCCCGCGCAACACGCCGCTGACGGTCCGTTACGCCAAGGCCCTGATGGCCGATGGCCAGGCCGCCAAGGCCCACAAGATCCTGCTCGACCTGCTCAACAACGTGCCGCCCACCACCGAACAGGTGCGCCTGATCGCGCTGGCGGCGAGCGCCGCCGGGGACACGGCCGACGCCTATTACTACATGGCCGAACTGCACCTGATGAAGGGCGATGCCATGATGGCGGCGGACCAGCTCCGGCTTGCGCTGGCAAGCCCCGACCTCAATGCAGTCCAGAAGGCCCGCTTCTCGGCCCGGCTCGACCAGATCCAGGAATGGGTGCGGCGCGACCAGGCCGAACGGCGGCGGGAAGAACAACAAGGAAGGCAACAGTGAGAACACGAGCGGGCATTCGTGCCCTCTGGATCGTCGCGGCGCTCCTGCTGGCATCCGGCTGCGCCAGCCGCCAGGCCGCCGAGCAGTCCGGCGCGAACGATCCCTTCGAGCCGGTCAACCGGGTCATCTACAAATTCAATGACACGGGCGATCGCTACGTGCTGCGTCCGGTCGCGGTGGGTTACCGGCGCGGCCTGCCTTCGCAGATCCAGGCCGGCATCCGCAATTTCTTCAGCAATCTCACGTACCCGGTGACCGTGGTCAATGCGCTGTTGCAGGGCAAGGTCAGGCAGGCCGGCCATGATGGCGCCCGACTGCTGGTCAATTCCACGATCGGCCTCGGCGGGCTGTTCGATCCGGCCACGCGCATCGGGCTTGTCGAGAACGACGAGGATTTCGGCCAGACGCTCGGCGTCTGGGGCGTGCCCGAGGGCCCCTACCTCGTCCTGCCCTTGCTGGGGCCGCGCACCACGCGCCATGCCGTCGGCACCGCGGCGGATTCGCCGCTGACGCCTTTCATGGGGGTGACCGAGGGACGCTTGAACCTGTCACTTGGCCTGTGGCTGGTCTACAACGTGGACAAGCGCTCGCGACTGCTCGACCTCGACCAGCAGGTCTTCGAGGCCTTCGACCCCTACCTCTTCGTGCGCGACGCCTACCTGCAGAACCGGCGGTACAACGTCCGCGACGGCAGGATGCCGGACGACTCGTCGTACCTCGACAGTCTCTATGATCTCGACGACGCAGACACGCCGTCCGACTAGGGAGTGGTGGCCAGCAACCCTTCGACGTCGCTCAGGCGGGCAATCGCCAGCAGCTTCTCCGGCAGCCTCGCAAAGTGCAGCCGCTGCCCGGCGGACCGCGCCTGGCGCAGCCACTCGATCAACAGGGCGAGACCGGCGCTGTCGATGGTCGTGGTTCCGCCAAGGTCGATCGTGACCTCGGGCCGGTTGGCCAAAAGTGGCCTGCTGGCCACCAGAAGCGCCGCCACCGTTCCGTAGGTCACGGGTCCGGCAACCCGGACGGTGCCGGCCTCGTCCTCGGCAATCGTGGCGTCCATCGCGGCATCCACGAGCACCGCCGGCTGCAATGGCTCAGCCACCCTTGGCATCCGGCAGGCTGGTGGTCAGCTTGGCGGCATCGGTCCGCAGCCTGGCGATCACCGCATCGATGCCCTTGGCACCGATCTCGGCGCTGAACTGGTTGCGGTAGTTCTGCACGTAGGAGATACCCTCGATGCGCACGTCGAACGCCCTCCAGCTGCCGTCCTTCAACTGGTGCATGGAGTAGTAGACGGGCAGCTTCTTGCCGTCAACCACCATCTCCGTCTTGACGACGGTCAGCCGGGGATCCGGCGCGCCGGGGAGGCCTGGCAGGAACGTGACCTTGTCCTTCTGGAACTGCAGCACGTAACGCGCGTAGTTGTGCAACATGAATTCGTAGAAAGCGTCGATGAAATCCTTCTGCTGGGCCGGCGTCGCGGTACGCCAGTACTTGCCGAGCACCAGGCGGCCAGCGTACTCGGTGTCGAACACCGGCAGGAACACGTCGCCAACCAGCTTGTAGAGCGCCGGCGGATCGGAAGCCAGCTCCTTCTGGTGGCCCTCGATGCGTTCAGCCAGCGTGTCGGCCGTATCGCGCACCACCTGCTCCGGCGTGCGGCTGTCGGCCAGCGACAGCGTGGCAAACACGCCAAGCACAAGCGCCAGGACGACGGGAGCCAGGCGTTGCAGGAACCAGTTGCGCATCAATAACCTCCAGTATCGGGAAGCGGGCGGATTGCCACCTCGCCTGCCGGCCTACTTGCCGGCGTTGCCATCCTGGCCGCCGCCCTTGTCGGCCTGGCTGAACAGGAACTTGCTGACGAGCTGCTCGAGCACGATGGCCGACTGGGTGATCAGGATCTCGCTGTTGTTTGCCAGGTACGTCTCCGAACCTCCCGGTTCGAGGCCGACATACTTGCTGCCAAGCAGGCCGGCGGTAAGGATGCTTGCCCCGGAATCATCCGGGATGTGATTGAACTTGGGATTAATGCGCAGCGTCACGAGTGCGTCGAGCCGATCATTGTCAAACACGATGCTCTCGACGCGGCCGATGTTGACGCCAGCCATGGTCACCGGTGCCCGCGTCTTGAGCCCGGCCACATCATCGAACCGCGCGGTCACGCGATAGCCGTTGTCGCCGGCGTACTCCTCGAGATCGGTGGTCTGCGTCGCGAGGAAGAGCAGCGCCGCAAAGCCGAGGAAGATGAAGAGGCCGGTGCCAAATTCCTGAGTTCGGGTGTGTTCCATGGGTTAGAAGCCCTGCAGCAGAAAGGCGGTGATGAGGTAATCCAGTATCAGCACGAGGATCGAGGTGGTGACCACGGTCTTCGTTGTGGCCATGCCGACGCCCTGGGCCGTCGGCGGGGAATTGTAACCTTCGAAGACCGCGATCAGGCCGGCGGCGATGCCGAACACCACGCTCTTCGCGACGCCCTCGAAGATGTCGGAAGGATCGACGTACTCCTGCATCTGCGACCAGAACGCGCCATTGTCGACACCCATCACGGCCACGCCGACGAACCATGCGCCAAGGATGCCGATGGTGCTGAAGATTGCCGTCAGCAACGGCACCGAGATCACGGCGCCGAGGAAACGCGGCGCAACGATCCGCTGGACCGGATCGATGGCCATGACTTCCATTGCCGACAGCTGGTCGGTGGCGCGCATCAGCCCGATCTCGGACGCGAGCGCGGTGCCGGCCCGCCCGGCGAACAGCAGCGCGGTAACCACCGGGCCCAGTTCCTTGAAGAGCGTCAGTGCAACCGCCGCACCGAGGATGTCCTCCTGCCGCAGCCGGGACAGCGAGTCGTAGCCCTGCAGGCCGATGACCATGCCGACGAAGAACCCGGACGTCATGATGATGACGAGCGACAGCACGCCGGCGTTGTGGACCTGTTGCGAGATCAGCCGCCAGCGCGTCAGCGCCGCCGGGCATTGCCGGAGGATGGCGAGCAGGAACAGCGTGGTGGCCCCGATCCGCCGGATCGAGCCCTGGA
>CAZMVP010000061.1:8791-10185 GCA_964569355.1 uncultured Chromatiaceae bacterium
TCGTGCGAGACCACGATGCTGGTCAGGCCGAGCGCATCGTTGTTCTGGCGGATCAGCCGCAGCACGACGCCGAGGGAAATCGGATCCAGGCCGGAGAATGGCTCGTCGTAGAGCAGCAATTCCGGATCCATCACGATGGCCCGCGCCATCGCCACGCGCCGGGCCATGCCACCGGACAGCTCCGAGGGCATCAACCGCGCAGCGCCGCGCAACCCGACGGAATTGAGCTTGGTCAATACCACGTTGCGGATGATCTCGTCGGGAAGGTCGGTGTTCTCGCGGAGAGGAAACGCGACATTCTCGAAGACGCTGAGGTCGGTCAGGAGCGCGTTGTTCTGGAACAGCATGCCCATGCGCCGGCGCAGGCGATAGAGCTCGCGACGGGGCAGCGCGGGGACCTCCTGCCCGGCCACCCGCACGCTGCCGGCGGCAGGCTTGAGCTGGCCGGTGAACATGCGCAGCAGCGTGGTCTTGCCGGTACCGCTCGGCCCCATGATGGCCGTGATGCTGCCCCGCCGGATGGCCAGGTCCATGCCCGAAAAGATCGGGCGGCCGGGCCGGCTGAAATGCAGGCCGGCAACTTCGATCAGGTTATCCGCCGTCACGAATTCAGGCGGCTTCCATGTCGCGGCGATACTTGCCCGAATGCGCGAGGCCATTGAGCCGGGCCCGCTTCAGGAACGCAGCCTGTCCGGCCTGCCATTGGGATTCCTTGCCGCCCCAGGCCTTGATGGCGGTCGCCTGCAAGGCGCGGCCGTAGGAGAAGGTCAGCTGCCAGGGCAGCGGGCCCGCATTGTTCATTGCGCCCAGGTGTTCGGTGGAGTCTTCGGGGCTCTGGCCGCCGGACAGGAAGGCGATGCCGGGTACCGTGGCCGGCACATGCGCCTTCAGGCACTTGAGCGTAGCCTCGGCCACTTCGGCCACCGATGCCTGCTTCGGACAATCCTGGCCCGGGACCACCATGTTGGGCTTCAGCACCATGCCGGTGAAATCCACGCGATGGGCCTTCAGCTGCTCGAAGGTCAGGTCGAGCGTCCGCGCCGTGACCGTGGCGCAGCGCGCGAGGTCGTGGTCGCCGTCCATCAGGACTTCCGGCTCCACGATCGGCACGATGCCGGCCTCCTGGCACAGCGCCGCATAACGGGCCAGCGCATGGGCGTTGGCTGACAGGCAGAAATCGGTCGGCAGGTCGCGGCCGATGGTGATCACGGCGCGCCATTTGGCAAACTTCGCGCCCAGCCCCACGTACTCCTTCAGGCGCTCGCGCAGGCCGTCCAGGCCCTCGGTGATGGTCTCGCCCGGGAACCCGGCCAGGGCCTTGGCGCCGGCATCCACCTTGATGCCGGGGATCATGCCGTGGTCGGCCAGGTACTTCGGGAATGGCACGCCATCCC
>CAZMVP010000062.1:0-3837 GCA_964569355.1 uncultured Chromatiaceae bacterium
TATTTCCGCAACGTGATCCGCGAGGGCAAGAAGTCCAAGGAAAAGGTCGACGTGTATTCGTTCGAGCTTTTGGCCTATCGCCAGCTGGTCAACCCGAATGCCGATGCCGGTCCCGGCGCCGGTGGCGGCAACAACAGCCTGCCCGAGTATTTCGTCACCGCCGACGACATCAAGCCGAAGGAGCACGTGGACATCCAGGCCGCGGCCCAGAAGTGGGTGGATTCCTCGATCTCCAAGACGGCCAATGTCCCCACGGACTTCAACTACGAGGAGTTCAAGGACATCTACATGTACGCCTACGAGTCCGGGTTGAAGGGCTGTACCACGTTTCGCTTCAACCCCGAGGCCTTCCAGGGCGTGCTGGTCAAGGAAAAGGACCTGAAGAACACGAAGTACACCTTCGTGCTGGACGACGGCAGCGAGGTCACGTTGCGCGGCGACGAGGAGGTCGAGTACGACGGCGAGCTCCACACCGCGGCGAACCTGTTCGACGCCCTGAAGGAAGGCTACTACGGCAAATTCTGAGGAAACAGGCTGACAACACCATGGCAAAGATTTCCATCGACAAGAAGATCGTGGGCTACCGGGTAGAGGCAGCCGACGACCAGGCGGCGAAGAAGGCCAAGGCCGGCGACGCATCGTCGGTGCGCCGGCTGCCGACCGAGGGCAATGTCGTGCGGATGCACGAGAAGCTCGAGCGCCCGGAGATGCTGCAGGGCTCCACCTACAAGGTGAAGACACCGGTGTCCGACCACGCGATGTACGTCACCATCAACGACGTCATCCTGAATCCGGGTACCGAATACGAGCAGCGGCGGCCCTTCGAGATCTTCATCAACTCGAAGAACCTCGACCACTACCAGTGGATCGTCGCGCTCACCCGCATCATCTCGGCGGTGTTCAGGAAGGGCGGCGACGTCACCTTCCTGGTCGAGGAGCTGAAGGCGGTGTTCGATCCGCGCGGCGGCTACTGGCAGCCGGGCGGCAAGTTCATGCCCTCGATCATCGCGGAGCTTGGCCATATCGTGGAGAAGCACCTGCGGTTCATCGGCCTGCTGCCGCCGGATACCCTCGATCCGCACCAGCGCAAGCTCGTCGAGCAGAAGCGCCGGCAGTACGAGGACCAGCAGCGCCAGCAGGACGCCTTTGCCCGCAGCGAGTACCCGGCCGGCGCCCAGATGTGCGGCGTCTGCAGTGCCGCCGCCGTGGTGTACATGGACGGCTGCATGACCTGTCTCGCCTGCGGCGACTCGAAGTGCGGTTGAAGCCGGGCTGACCGGGGTGGGGTGCGGTCCAATTCCCGCGGCCGCCGGGTAACATGCCCCCACCCTGGAACCACAGCCCGGTAGCCGCCGCATGACCTTCAGAATCCCCGACTTCAGTTGCGTCGACATCCTCGTGGTCGGCGACGTGATGCTGGACGAGTACTGGTTCGGCCCCACGTCGCGGATCTCCCCGGAGGCCCCGGTGCCGGTGGTCCAGGTCACCGGTTCCGACACCCGTGCCGGCGGCGCGGCCAACGTGGCCGTGAACCTGGCGTCGCTCGGTGTCCGGACCACGCTCTCCGGCGTCGTCGGCCGGGATACCCGGGCGGACACGCTCGCGGCCCTGATGCGCAAGCAGGGGGTCACGGTGGATTTCGTCGAGGCAGCCACTGCACCGACCATCACCAAGCTGCGGATCCTGAGCCGCAACCAGCAGCTGATCCGGCTGGACACCGAAGATGCCTACGGCCCGGCCGATGCAGCGCCGCTTGCCGGGGTGGTGGAGCGACGACTGCCGGACGCCGCGGTCTGCGTGCTCTCCGACTACGGCAAGGGCAGCCTTGGCCAGGTGGCAAGCCTGATCGGGCAATGCCGGGCGCGCGGCGTGCCCGTGCTGGTCGATCCCAAGGGCACGGATTTCTCCCGCTATCGCGGCGCCTCGGTGCTGACGCCGAACCTGGCCGAGTTCGAGGCGGTAACCGGTCCCACCCGTGGCCTCGACGACATCGCGCGGCAGGGCTTGGCGCTGCGGGCTTCGCTCGGGATCGACACGCTGGTGGTCACGCTCGGCGAGCGGGGCATGGCGGTGATCGCGGCCGATGGCGAACCGGCCGTGCTGCCGGCGCGGGCGCGTCAGGTATTCGACGTGACCGGCGCCGGCGATACCGTGATCGCGACGCTGGCTGCGGGCCTGGGTGCTGGCCTGCCACTGCTCGATGCGGCGAGCCTCGCCAACGTGGCCGCCGGCCTCGTGGTCGGCAAGATCGGCGTGGCCAGCGTGACGCCATCGGAACTCAAGCTCGCCCTGCATGAGCATGGCCGCGGCGGCCGCGGGTTGCTGGCCCGGCCGGAGGCGGCCGAGGTGGCTGCCGAGACGCGTCGGCGCGGCGAGCGCCTGGTGCTGACCAATGGCTGCTTCGACATCCTGCATGCCGGCCATGTCGCCTATCTGGAAGAAGCCAAGTCGCGGGGCGACCGCCTGCTCGTGGCGGTCAACACCGATGCCTCCGTCGCCCGGCTGAAGGGCCCCGGACGGCCGATCAACCCGCTGGCGGACCGCATGGCCGTGCTGGCCGGGCTGGCGGCCGTGGACTGGGTGGTGCCCTTCGACGAGGACACGCCGGAAGCGTTGGTGGAAGAGGTGTTGCCGGACGTGTTGGTCAAGGGCGGCGACTATCGACCGGACAACATCGCCGGGGCACGCACCGTGCTCGAGAACGGTGGTTCCGTCGAGGTCCTGGCGTTCCACGAGGGCCGTTCCACGACGGCCATCGTCGAAGCGGCGCGACGGCTGGCGCCGAAGTAGCAGGCCGGACCGTGGGCATGCGGATCGGCTACGTCCTCCTGACGTATCTCGTCGTGCCGTTGCTGCTCATCCATCTGATGTGGCGCGGCATCCGGGTGCCGGGCTACCGCCGGCGGATCGCGGAGCGCTTCGGTTTCGGCCTGCGGGGCACTGGTGCCGGTGGCAATCGCGCGGCGAACCAGCCATCCATCTGGGTGCATGCCGTGTCCGTGGGCGAGGTGCAGGCAGCGGCGGCGCTCGTTCGCGCCCTGCGCAAGCGCCATCCCGGCGTGCCGCTGATCCTGACCACGATGACGCCGACCGGCTCGGAACGCGTGCGTGCGCTGTTCGGCGACGACGTCATCCATTGCTACGTGCCCTATGACATCGTCGGCCCGGTGCGGCGGTTCTTCGACTGGGCGAGGCCTGCGCTCGCGATCATCATGGAAACCGAGCTCTGGCCCAACCTGTACCACGAGTGCGGCCGGCGCGGCGTGCCGCTCGTGCTGGCCAGCGCCCGGGTTTCGGCCCGGTCGCTGCGCCACTACCGCCGGCTGGTGCCGCTGTTCCGGGAGACCCTGTCGAACGGCATCGTGATCGCCGCGCAGACCGAAGCCGATGCCGGGCGTTTCCGGTCGCTGGGCGCCAATCCGGCCCGGACGCACGTCACCGGCAACATCAAGTTCGATTTCGACCTGCCGCCGGGGATCGCGGAACGCGGTCGCGAACTGCGCGTGCGGCATGCGCCGGGCCGGCCCGTGTGGATTGCAGCGAGCACGCACGACGGCGAGGAAGCGGCCGTGCTCATGGCCCATGAGCGGATCCGCGGGAAATACCCCTCTGCCTTGCTGATCCTGGTGCCCCGCCATCCGGAACGCTTCGACCAGGTCGCGGCCCTGCTGGAGAGCCGCGGCATTGCCCATGTCCGCCGCAGCACCGGGACGCCGGCGAAGCCGGATACCAGCGTGCTGCTCGGCGATACGATGGGCGAGTTGACGACGTTCTATGCCGCCGCGGACGTGGCCTTCGTCGGTGGCAGCCTGGTCCCGGTCGGCGGGCACAACCTGC
>CAZMVP010000062.1:3937-10168 GCA_964569355.1 uncultured Chromatiaceae bacterium
GCGGACGTGGCCTTCGTCGGTGGCAGCCTGGTCCCGGTCGGCGGGCACAACCTGCTGGAACCCGCCGCACTGGGCGTGCCGGTGCTGACCGGGCCGCACAATGAAAATGCCGCGGACATCGCCGAACTGCTGGCCGACTGCGGCGCCGCGTTGCTGGTGCCGGACTGGGCGGCGCTGGCCGCCGAGCTCGGGATGCTGCTTGGCGATGAGGTTGAGCGTGAGCGGCGCGGCATGGCCGGCCGCCACGCCATCGAGGCTAGTCGCGGCGCGCTGGATCGCCTGCTGGCGCTGCTGGATCCGCTTGTTGCTCTGCCGGAATCAACGGGCCGGTCGTCGTCAGCAACGCATCGATCCGGCTGAGGTCCTCCTCGGACAGCGTGCCGGCGGCCTGTTTCAGCTGCAGGCCGCTGATCAGGTAGTCATAGCGGCTGCGCAGGAAATTCGATTCCGCCGTGAAGGCGGCTTGCCGGGAATTCAGTACGTCGACGCTGGTGCGCGTGCCCACCTCGTAGCCAGCTTCAGTCGCCTTCAATGCCGTCTTGGCCGATTCGTAGGCCTGCTTCAATGCCTTGACGCTCGAGATGTTGGAGAGCACGGCCAAGTAGGCATCGCGGGTCTGTCGTTCGGTTTCGCGGGCGGTCTGCTCCAGCCGCTCGCGGGCGGCACGATGCTTGTAGACCGCCTGTTTGGTCTTGGCCGACGTGGTGCCGCCGCTGAAGATCGGCACGGAAAGCTGCAGGCCGAAGCTGTCCTGGGCGGAATCGGAATCCGTCGGGCTGCGGGCAAACGGCACCTGGGGGCTGCCCGGGCCGGCCAGAAGGCCCGTGACGCGGCTGCCGCTGATGTCCGAATCGGTGTGGGCGGCCACGAAGTCCAGCGTGGGGAAGTGTCCGGAGCGGGCCAGCTTGACGTCGTCCTTGGCGATCTCGGTGCCGATCTGGCTCGCGATCAGGTCGCGGTTCTGTCGCATGGCCGTGTCCACCCACTGCATCTCGTCCGCCGGACTGGGCGCCGCCAGCGGGATGTCCAGTGCCGGCTTCTCGAGGATGCCCGGATACTCGTCGATGATGGCCCGCAAGGCCTCCTTGGTATTGGCCAGCGTGCGCTTGGCGAGGATTTCGGCGGCCACCGACTGGTCATAGGCGGCCTGGGCTTCCTGCACGTCGGTGATCGCAATCAGCCCGACCTCGAAGCGCTTGTTCGATTGCTCGAGCTGGCGGCTGAAGGCCTCCTTCGCGGCCTGCTCGGAACTCAGGGAGTCCTCGGCGGCGAGCACGTTGAAATAGGCCTGGGCCACGCGAACCATCAAGTCCTGCTGGGCCGCCTGGTAGTTCACGTCTGCCTGGGCCGCTTGCCGGTCTGCCTGGTCCAGGCGGATCCACTGGTCCCAGCGGAACAGGCTCTGCTGCAGCTGCAGTCCCCAGTTGTGGGTTTCGGATCGCGAGCTCTTGTTCTTCAGGATCAACGGAGGCGTCGCCGGGTTGCCATCGCTGTCCAGCAGCTGCGTGCCATCGGACCTTGCGTACTGCCAGCCGGCGGTGCCGCTGATCTGGGGCAACAGCGAGCCGCGTGCGATCGGCTTGCCCTCGCGGGCAGCCAGCTGGTTGGCTTCTGCCTCGCGGATCGTCGGATCGCTGCGGACCGCCTTCTCGTAGACCTGCAGCAGCGAATCGGCCGTGGCCGGCACGACGGGCAGGCCAGTCGCCAGCATGAGGATCGCCGGCAGGATCAGTGCATTTCTCATTACATCCCTTCCAAGGGTCCCTGGCCGCGAGCGCGGTCAGAATGTGAAACGTGGTGGCCGCGGCGCATTGCGGAGCGCCGGCAAGGAAGTCTCGAACAACGTCGTGTCTGTCCACTGGCCGCCGGACTCACGGGTGACCAGGCGGGCAAACATCACGGGATCCTCACCAGTGACGACGAACAGCCGGCCACCGTCGGCGAGCCAGCCCTGGAACCGGGCATCCGGCTCCGGGATCGAGCCGGTCACGGCGATGACATCAAAGCGTTCGTCAGGGTGGTACCCGTAGACATCCTGGCAGCGCACGTCGACGTTCCACGTGCCTGCGGCCTGAAGGCTCCGCCGCGCGCCATCGGCCAGTTCCGGCAGGATCTCGAGGCTCGTGACCTGACCGGCGAGCCTTGCGAGGCACGCCGTGAGGAAACCGGATCCCGTGCCGACTTCCAGCACGCGGTCGGTTCCCCTGACCGCCAGCGCTTCCAGCAACCGGCCCTCGACCTGCGGCGTCATCATTTCCTCGCCGCCCGGCAACGGGATGGCGGTATCCGCGAACGCAAGGGCCCGATATCGCGCGGGCACGAAACTTTCCCGCGGCACGGCCGCCAAGACGGCAAGCACGCTCGGGTCCAGCACGTCCCAGGCGCGCACCTGCTGCCTGACCATCTGGGTACGCGCGACTTCTGCATTGATGCTCATCGGGGTCGCTTAGGGTAAGTAGATTGCGGGAATCAGACAACATTATGGCCCAAAGACCGGCGCAGGAGATTATGGTTAACCCCGGCGCCCGTGGAATGACCATCAGCTATGCTTCAAGGCGTCCGCGAGGCCGGTCCGCGCCTGAAATCAGCGCAGAAAGTCGCGGGAAGCGGTGCCCGACCGACTTCCCGGCAGAAATAACCAGATGACCGAGACTTGGTTGACGCTGGCGCTCGCCATCCTTTGCATTGGCTTTGCAGCAGCCGGCGTCCACCTGTGGCGGAGCCGTCGCCGCTATGCCAGCGGCGTGACCCTGCTGAACCGGGAGATCGTCGAGGCGGCCGAGGCGGCGGCCTTCGGCAAGCGCGTGTCGCTGCCTTCCGGGGAACTGCCGGAGCTGGGCCGGCTCGGCGACAACATCAACCGGCTGTTCGACGCGCTCGGCACCAAGGACCGCCAGATGCGGCAGCGCGAAGCGCTGTTCCAGGACCTCGCCAACACCATGCCGGAGGTGGTGCTGGTGCATCGTGACCGGGTGATCTTCGCCAACAGCGCCGCCGGGGCCCTGCTGGGCGTGACCCCCGAGCAGCTGATCGGCCGACCGGTCACCGATCTCGTCCGTCCGGCGTACCGGGCCATGACGCGCAAGAACATCAGCGGCCGCCTGGCCGGCGAAACGGTGCCAGACCGTTACGAGATCCAGCTCATCTCCGGGACCGAGGGCGGGCTGTGGGTGGAGGCTACCGGGACCAGCATCGAGTACCGGGGCCAGAAGGCCATCCTGTCCATCGCGCGCGATGTCAGCCACCGGAAGAACCTCGAGGCGAACCTCGGCCGCGGCAAGCAGCAGGCCCAGATCACCCTGGAGTCGATCGGCGAGGGTGTGATCACCACCGATGTCCAGGGGGTGATCGACTATATGAACGTGGCGGCGGAGAAGCTCACCGGGGTGTCGCGGGAGGTAGCTGTCGGCAAGCGCCTGAAGGAGCTGATGACGCTCGTCGACGAGACCGACCGCAAGGACCTTGGCGATCCGGTGGCCCGGGCGCTCGCCGAGCGGCGGCAGGTGGGTCTCGGGCGTCGCGCGCTGATGGTATCCACCGAGGGCAATCGCGAGCTGTCCGTGGAGCTGACCGCGGCACCGATCCTCGGTGCCGGTGACTCGCTGGCCGGGGCCGTGATCCTGATGCGCGACGTCACCGAGATTCGTGGACTGACCCGCCGGATCTCCTACCAGGCCGCGCATGATTCGCTCACCGGGCTCATCAACCGCACGGAGTTCGAGCGGCAGCTGGCCGAGGCGCTGGAGACCGGCCACGGGGACTCGGTGAACTCGGTGCTCTGCTACATGGACCTCGACCGGTTCAAGGCGGTCAACGACACCTGCGGCCACCTCGCCGGCGACAACATGCTGCGGGAGATCGCCAAGCTGATCCGCGAGCAGGTCCGCGACTCCGACACCGTGGCCCGGATCGGCGGCGATGAATTCGGCATGCTGCTGGTCCGCTGCCCGCTGGACAAGGCCCGGCAGATCGCCGACGACGTCTGCAATGCGGTCCGCGACTACCGCTTCGTCTGGCAGGACCGCATCTTCACGGTTGGCATCAGCATCGGCCTCGTGGAGGTGTCGCCCGAGACCGGCAACCTGAAGGACCTGCTGAGCGCTGCGGATTCGGCCTGCTACGTGGCCAAGCAGCAGGGGCGCGGCCGCGTGCACGTATACTCGGCGCGCGACGAGATCTCCGCCCGGCAGCGCGGCGACATCCACTGGCTGCGGCAGCTGCAGGTGGCGCTGCGCGAGGGCCGCTTCGAGCTCCACGCGCAGCCGATCATCTCCACGGCCGGACGGGTGACGCGCGGACCCGCTCTTGAAGTCCTGCTGCGCCTGATCGACGACGACGGCAAGCTGGTCGCGCCGCGGCAGTTCATCCCGGCCGCGGAACGTTACCAGCTGATGGCCAGCATCGACCGGTGGGTCGTGCAGGCCACGCTCTCGGCCATCAGCCACGGCGCCATACGGCTGCCCGACGAGCGGAGCTGCAGCATCAATCTGTCCGCGCAGGCACTGGCCGAAGACGGCTTCCTGGATTTCGTCGTGGATTGCCTGGACCACAGCCAGGTGCCGCCGTATCGCCTCTGCTTCGAGATCAGCGAATCAGCCGTCATGGAGCGCGTCGACCAGGCGCGGCGATTTGCCGCCGTGGTGCATGGCATGGGCTGTCAGTTCGGCCTGGACGATTTTGGCAGCGGCCTTGGGTCATTCACCACGCTGCGCGAGCTCTCCATTGATTTCCTGAAGATCGACGGGACCTACACGCGGGACCTGCGACCGGATTCGCTGAATCACCAGGTGGTGAGCGCGATCACGGGGCTGTCGCGGATCCTGGGGTTCCGCGTGATCGCGGAGCAGGTGGAGACCCAGGCGGACTTCGAGATGCTGCGGACGATCGGCGTGGATTTCATCCAGGGGAACTTCGTGGACCGGCCGCACCGGCTCGGTGAAACGCCGACTTCCTTGTCCGTGGCGCAGTAGCGGGGTTTGCCGGTAACGGCCGGAGCACGGACCCGCGCGGCGGCAGGCAGGGGCCAGTTCGCGGGACGTTCGCTGCGGCCATCCATGGCCTTCGCTCTCTTCGCTCGGCCGGCGCCGGGCTTCCTGCCCGGCTGGGCCTCGAGACCCGCGAACTTTCCCCTGCCGGCCGCCGCGCTCTGCCGGTGCGCCTGACTGCGGCTTGCGATGCCGTCGAGCGCGAGCGCAGCATGCTGCCCTCACTGGTGTTCGATGGAGTAAACCATGTGCGACAGCGAGTCATTTGACGACATGGTCGAGTATCAGCTCAGGTCCAGGGCGTTGTCGCGGCGGCACTTCGGTGCGCTTACGCTCGGGGCGGGCGTGGTGTCCGTGTTGCCACCGCTGGCCGCCGCTGCCACCGCGGAAATCACCGAGCTCACCGAGTCCGAGGTCGGGGTCAAGACGCCGGATGGCACCGCGGATGCGTATTTTGTGCATCCAGCACAGGGCACGCATCCCGCCGTGCTGGTCTGGCCCGACATCTTCGGCCTGCGCCCGGCGTTCCGGCAGATGGGCCGCCGGCTCGCCGAATCGGGCTATGCGGTACTGGTCGTCAATCCGTTCTATCGCACGCAGAAGGCGCCCACGGCACCGGAGCATCCCAGCTTCGAAGACCCGGCGACCCGTGCCGCACTGATGAAGCTGCGCAGCTCGCTGTCGGCCACGACGGCGGCGACCGATGCCCGCGCGTTCGTCACCTGGCTGGATGCGCAGCCCGCCGTCGACAAGCGGCGTCGCATGGGCACCACCGGTTACTGCATGGGAGGGCCGCTCACGATGTACACCGCGGCGGAGAGGCCGGATCGCATCGGCGCGGGTGCTTCGTTCCACGGCGGCGGCCTCGTGACCGACAAGTCCGACAGCCCGCATCTGCTCGTGCCGAAGATGAAGGCGCAGTACCTGATCGCGATCGCGGCGAACGACGATCAGCGGGAGCCGCAAGCGAAGGACACGCTGCGCAAGGCGTGTGCCGGCGCGGGCCTGCCCGCCGAGATCGAGGTGTACGCCGGCACGAAGCACGGCTGGTGCCCGCCCGATGCCGCCGTGTACGACCACGACCAGGCGGAGAAGGCCTGGGCGCGGCTGCTCGCGCTGCTCGAGCGCGCGCTGGCGTAAGGCGCCGACAAGGATCCGCGACGGCTCCCGCGCGGCGGCGGGCAGGCGGAGTAGCGCGGGGCGTTCGCTGCGGCCATCCATGGCCTTCGCTCACTTCGCTCGGCCG
>CAZMVP010000063.1:0-4723 GCA_964569355.1 uncultured Chromatiaceae bacterium
TCGGCCTGATGAAGGCGGTGGACAAGTTCGAATATCGCCGCGGCTACAAGTTCTCCACCTACGCCACGTGGTGGATCCGCCAGGCCATCACCCGCTCCATCGCCGACCAGGCCCGCACTATCCGTATTCCGGTGCACATGATCGAGACCATCAACAAGCTGAACCGGATCTCGCGGCAGATGCTGCAGGAGATGGGCCGCGAGCCCACGCCGGACGAGCTCGCCGTGCGCATGGACCTGCCCGAGGACAAGGTCCGCAAGGTCCTGAAGATCGCCAAGGAACCCATCTCGATGGAAACTCCGATCGGCGACGACGAGGATTCGCACCTCGGGGATTTCATCGAGGACACCACGGTGTCGTCGCCCATCGAGTCGGCCACGTCCGAGAGCCTCAAGGAAACCACGCACAACGTGCTCGCCGGCCTCACCCCGCGCGAAGCCAAGGTGCTGCGCATGCGCTTCGGCATTGACATGAACACCGACCACACGCTGGAAGAAGTCGGCAAGCAGTTCGACGTGACGCGCGAGCGGATCCGGCAAATCGAGGCCAAGGCCCTGCGCAAGCTCCGCCACCCGTCGCGCAGCGACCAGCTGCGGAGCTTTTTGATCGACGATTAGGTGCAAGGGGCCGAAGTTGGATTCCACGAGAAACGGCTGGTAGATTCTGCCGATCAGAATGGAGAGCTCCCGATGGCAGCATCAGCAGAAACTGTCCTGGATCAAGCGTTAAAGCTGCCTCCAAACGATCGTGCAGCCTTGGTGGAAAGCCTCATTCTCAGCCTTGATAGACCCGACCCGTCTCTCGATGCGCGGTGGCTCAAGGAAGCCGAGGATCGACTCGCCGCTTATCGGTCCGGGGAGCTTGCCGCTGTAGATGCCGGGCAAGTCTTTGCCGAACTGGGCAGGCAGGTTTGAAAATACGGTTCTTGCGCCCCGCTCACCGCGAGCTGAGGGAGGCAGTACGGTACTACAATGCGCAACGCGTACGCCTCGGCGAAGATTTTCGCGATGATGTCTGGGAGACACTTCAGCGTATCCAGAACTTTCCTGAAGCCTGGCATCCTCTGTCTGCTTGCATTCGCCGTTGCCAGATGAATCGATTTCCGTATGGTCTCATCTATGAGGCATCGGAGAATGACATCGTCGTCATTGCCGTCGCGCATCTTCATCGAACCCCCGAATACTGGCGCTCCCGAGCAGATGACACCTAGCCGGCGCCCAACGCCAGAAGCGACCCTTGCCAGACCCCGCGACGAATGTGAACAAGGAAGCGGCGTCGCCATGTTCCAGCTTCGCTCGCAAGGGCGACAGGATTCAGCGCCACGTCAATGGGCTCCACAACCTTTTGTGGCACTGAAGACCCACTGAGATCTCTCGTGGATGCCTGTCCGGGGCACCCGCAAGCATCCCGCTGTCGTTCAACCCTGGACCAAGCTGCGAGTTCCCGCTGCATTGGACTAAAAACACCAGGACTCGCCATGCTGCTCGCGACCAGCCTATGGTTCGCTGGCCAGGCACAAGGCAGCGCGGACGGAGTGGTACTGGGCGCCCTGGAGCAGCCATCATGCAAGGAGAGCCCGGCAATTGCCGCGAGGCCGCTGGTCGTTACTTCCCAGCCTGCGGTCCACGATCCGGCCGGCTGGAAGCCGTACGAATCTGCTGAACCCGTCCAGCCGCGCTTGTTCGATCTGTTCAAGACCCAGGCTGGTTCGGTCAGCAACTGTCTGAACGACTCCGCCACCCGAAGCCAATCACCTACGCATCACGGGACCTGCTCATCTTTCCCGGCCACCAGGATCGATCCGGCAAGCGGCTGGTTTCGATTGCCCTTGATCGCCGGCGGTATGCATGCGACGCACGGGCCTGGGCGGCGTACTCATTTTTGCTCGGGAGCGAGGTACAGTACCTCGGTCGCAACCTGTCGTTCGTCGGAGCCGGCGACTTCGATTCCGATGGAAGATCGGAACTGCTGTTCTGGTACAGCAGTGACGATGAAGATGGATACACGCTCTTCTACGATGGTTTCCGCAAGCATGCCTACTTCCGCTGGATCTACCACTGATGGGTTGTGCGCCACGAACTGATCGACGGCGATCCGGGGTCAGGCGGTTCAGTGGTTCAGCGCGATCCGGCACTCCAGCGGCAGATGATCCGAACCGACCGCAGAGCCGGCATCTACAGCGATCACGTGAAGCCTCGGCGACGCGAGGCAGTGATCGATCGGAATCCGGAACGGCATTGACCACAGCGGCGGCCTGAAGGGCCAAGTCACGTGCAGGCCAAACCGGCGGCGTGCGTCGATCAACCCCGTGTCGCGCAGGAAATCCCGGAAGGACGGCGTCCACGGCGTTGCATTGAGATCGCCGACCACGATCTTCGGCAGGGCGGGGTCAGCCGCGGCAATCCGCGCGGCGAGCTGTTCAAATTGCCGATTGCGCCGGGCCGCATCGCGTGGCGTCGGCGGCGACGCGAGATGCACCCCGTAGACTTCGAGCGGCCCCGCCGGCAACTGCGCCACCACGCGCAGTTGCGCGCTCATGCCATCGTCCAGGTCCAAGTCCTCGATGGCCACCAGCGGATACCGGGAGTACACGGCCAATCCCCACGGATTCCATTGCGGGCGGATCACGGCATGGGGATAGAGCTGCTCGAGCTCGTGCAGCTTTTCATGCCAGCGCGGCGTCAGCTCCGACAGCACGAGGATATCCGCCGATCGTGCCCTCAAATAGGTGAGCGTGGGCGCGGCATCCTCCTGGGTGTACAGCAGGTTCAGGGACACCAGCAGGACTGGCTCCGTGCCGGACTGCCGGGCAACGGTCGACGCCGGGCGGACCAGCCCCGGCAGGTACGGCGCGATGGCCACCAGGTTCGGCACCAGCGCCACCAGGGCCAGCGCCGCCCAGGCCCACTGGCGCAGCGCCAGGCAGACCACCGCGGAGAGTGCGAGCAGCACGGCACACTGCACGGGGAAGTTGCTGAACAGTTCCAGGAACCAGTTGGTTCGGGCCAGCAGGGCCGCCACGGTCGCGGCGCCGGTGGCCACGATGGTGCATGCGGCAAGGACGAAGAGCACCTGGTTCATGCCGGGGAAGTGTGGGCCATCGGCCTCCGGCCTGTCAGGAACCACGTCGCTCCCGGCGTTTCGCGCGCCGTGCCTTCCGCCAGCGGCGGGCCGTGAGTTTCCGCCACGTGCGACGCACGACGCGGGCCACGCCCTCGATGGTGGTAGGCCGGTAGTACGGCTGGTCCTCCGGCGCGATCTGATCAAACCGCCGGCGATATTTCAGCTTGATCCACGCATTCAGGTCCATCCGGCACGCCTGCCGGAACAGGAAGCGGTTCAGTGCGCCCGCGTCCTCCCGCCGGAGCACGGCCGAGCCGAAATCGAGCAGGATCGGTTCGCTTTCCGGGCTGACCAGCAGGTTTCCGCGTCGCTTCAGGTCGGCATGCGCAACACCGGCGGCGTGCAGTGCCTGGATCTGCCGGAGCATCAGCGCAAAGAATCGCGGACGGTCGGTCAACGCGGTGGCGGTCTCGCGAAACGGGACGCCTTCGACAAACTCGAGCACGAGGCTGCCGTCGGGCTCGAGGCCGTAGCAGTGGGGAACACCGGCAATGCCGTCGAGCCGCTGGTAGGCGGCGTGCTCGCGGCGAAGCATCGCAGCCCGCAACCAGTGCGCCAGCCTGCCACCCATCGGTTTCTTGATCACCCGCTTGCCCGCACCGGTACCGGTGACGTACACGACACCCTGGTAGCCGCGGCTCAGGAAGATGGCGGCATCGTCTTCCTTGCTTTTGGCCGTGTCCTGGCCCGGACCGGCAGTCGATGTGCTGGCCGGTTTGCTGGCCGGTGCCGACACGGCTAGAGCTTGGCGCCGATCCAGCCGAGGCACGCGAGCGTGAAGATAATCACGATGGGCTCCGCGTTCTGGCGCACCGAGGTCATCAGGGACCAGCTCGCGGGCGCCGCAGGCCACAGTCGCCGCGGGATCACCGCCGGCACCGTGCGGCTCCACTGCTCCCAGGCCTCGCCGAAGATCCGGGCGAGCTTGCGATCCTCGTAATGGATTGCGGTCGGGTAATAGAACCACCAGAAGGCAATCGCGATGATCGGTGCCCACCACTGCGCGCAGGCTACCGTAAACCCGATCAGCACCAGCAGGTTGCCGGTGTAGAGCGGATGCCGGACCATCGAGTACGGACCGTCGGTGGCGAGCTGCTTGTTCTTGACGATGTAGCCCGAGGCATAGATGCGTACCAGGCACCCAAGCACGACGACCACGACCCCGATCAGGAACAGCGCCGGGATCGGCCTGGAGAACAACGCGAACACCGGCATCAGCGCCAACCCCAACCCCTGGCGCATCGCCTCCTGGTGACGAAGGTCGCGAATGAGACCGGGCAGGCCCGGCAGCGGCGGCAGGTCAGCGGTTCGATTGGCCATGCCGGGAAGTGTAGTCGGCCAGCCGATCCACGGCTATCGGGACGGCTGCTAGAATTCCGGCACGGGGGCCTGTAGCTCAATGGTCAGAGCAGGAGACTCATAATCTCTTGGTTCCAGGTTCGAGTCCTGGCGGGCCCACCAATCCTGGAACATCGTGACCGGCCGGCCCCCTTGCCGGCTGGTCCTCCCCCTGCCAGGCGTCAGTAGCGCGGACCGCCGCGGCCACCGCCGTCGCGATCACGACCACCACCGTAGCCACCGCCATCGCGGCCACCACCGT
>CAZMVP010000063.1:4823-5906 GCA_964569355.1 uncultured Chromatiaceae bacterium
GTCTCGCGATCGTTGATCAAACGCACGGCCTCGACCGTACCGTGCTGCGAGAAGAGCGCTCGCACGGATGCCTCGTCTGCCGAATAGGGCAGGTTACCTACATAGATCCTGGTCATGACGGATACCCTTTTGCACTCCTCAGTTGATGGACAACACCAGCACGTCGAACGTCAGCGCCTTGCCCGCCAGTGGATGGTTCAGGTCGAGAACCACCACGTCGGGACGCACTTCGGCAACCCTGATCGGGCCGTCGAATCCTTGCGCGCGCAACAGTGCACCCACCTTGCGCGCATCCTCCGGGATCTTGTCCAGCGGGACTTCCTGCAACTTCGCCGGGTCGACCGGGCCATAGGCCTGGTCGGCCGGGATCCGGACCTTGACCCGGTCATGCACGGCCTTGCCGTCCAAGGCCGCTTCGAGGCCGGGAATGATCTGTCCTTCGCCGGCGACGTAGCTCAGCGGGGGGCCGCCGACATTGCTCTGCACTTCGGTCCCGTCATCCAAGGTTAGGGTGTATTCGATGCCGACGGTCTTGCCCTTGGCAATCACCACGGGCGGTGCCTGGGTCGTGCCGGACGCATTGCCTGAAAGAAACATCGCCATTGCGAGCACGCATGACGCAGCCACGGAGGGAGCCGGGCTCACCACCATTGGGCAATTCTCCGAGGGGGACAGTGCACGGGAGGAATGAAAGATCGTTGCGCGCGGCTTCGATGCAGCTGTGGCGATGGCCACGAATCGGACAGCGGGCGCCTAGCCTCTCCAGATAAGAAACGGTGGTCATGAGCCGTCTGGGCACTGTCGCTATCGCGCCGATGACCCGGGTAACGCCCCCCGATCCGGATGCCCGCGCAATGACCAGCGGCCTGACTCTAGCACGGGCTTTACGCGGATGCGATGGAAACCTGCATGCATTGCCGAACCGGGCAAAGCACCGCAAAATGGCGCGCCGGCGGGCGCCATCGGCTTTCGTCGTTCTGTTAACCCCAGTCAGTCGAGGTATTGCATGGCCAATCCAGGTATCTGGTCCCGCATGGTGCGGGTAAAGCCCATGGACATGATCAGGTCGGACGCCGCCGATCC
>CAZMVP010000063.1:6006-8077 GCA_964569355.1 uncultured Chromatiaceae bacterium
CTCGCAGGAATACACCTGCCCCACTGGGCCACGCATGCGCCGGGCGGCGTCGACGGCGGGCTGATCAACCTGCCGGCCACGATCATCGTGCTGCTGATCACCTGGGTCCTGGTGATCGGCATCCGCGAGAGCGCCCGGGTGACGACCCTGATCGTGGTGGTGAAACTTGCCATCATCATCTTCTTCATCGCGGTGGGCGGCACCCAGGTGAACCCCGCAAACTGGACGCCGTACATGCCGAACGGCTTTGCCGGCGTTGGCGCCGCCGCAGCCGTGGTGTTCTTTGCCTACATCGGCTTCGACGCGGTATCGACGGCCGCGGAGGAAGCGAAGAACCCTCAGCGCGACATGCCGATCGGCATCATCGCGTCGCTGATCATCTGCACCATCCTCTACCTGCTCGTGTCCGGCATCCTGACCGGCATGATCCCGTGGAAGGAAATCGACATCTACGCGCCCATCGCGACCGCGCTGGAAATGATGGGCTTCAAGTGGGGCGCTGCCCTGATCGCGATCGGCGCGGTCGCCGGCATCACGAGCGTGCTCATCGTGATGCTGATGGGCCAGGTCCGCATCTTCTTCGCGATGTCGCGCGATGGCCTGCTCGGGAGCTGGCTGTCTTCGGTCCATCCGAAATACCGCACGCCCCATCGCGCCACCCTGCTCACGGGCATCGTCGTGGCCATCCTGGCCGGCTTCGTCGACTTGGGCGCGGCAGCGGACATGACCAACATCGGTACGCTGTTCGCGTTCATGCTGGTGTGCGTCGCCGTGGTGATCCTCCGGCACACGCGGCCGACGGAAATCCGGCCGTTCCGCACGCCCTTCATGCCCGTGCTGCCGATTGCCGGCGCACTGGCCTGCCTTGGCCTGATGGCTTTCCTGCCGTGGGCAACCTGGGTGAGGTTCGTGGTCTGGACGGCGATCGGCGTCGCGCTGTATTTCGGTTACAGCATGCGCCGCAGCCGCCTGAACCAGCTGCCTCGTTGAGGTGACGGCCGGCTAGCAGCCGGGCAGCGAATTGACCCAATCGGTCAGCAGCCCGACGCCGGCCACATCGACCGCACTCGAACCGACCGGCGGCATGCCGTCCGCATCCCGCCGGTCGGTCCGCCTCACGAGGATCGACCGGCCGGCATCGCCAGGCGCCAGCAGGCGTGCGTTGGCAATGCCGAGATTGCCGGCCTGGGGCATGGCATTGCAGGCATTCATGGCGGCCAGCGAGACCGTGGCGCGCAAATCCATGCTCGATGGTGTCGGTCCGCCGGGACGGTGGCACTGGGCACAGTTGGTATCGAGGTAGCTCCGCGCGCGCTCGGCCAGGCTGGCGCTGCCGTCCTCGGGATTTGCCTGCCGGGGCAGTGTGTCCGGCGCACCGGGCAGGGCTGTCGTGAACAACCCGATGTGGTCGAGCGTGGCCAGCTGGTTGGCGGTGACGCCGGTTGATGCGTAGGTCAGTGATCCGTTCAGTTGCGCCGTGGTCGGCCCGAGGCTGAAGCCCGCCGCCGATGTGTGGCAGCGCATGCAGTCACCTTCGCTCGGATAGATCCAGGCCGTCGTCCCTACCTGTCGTGTCTTGCCGCCGATGACCCGGGTTGCGGCGGTCTGCGCGTCGTTCCATTCGTAGGTGTAACCGGCCCACACGCCATCGGTGTGCCGCATGAGGAGCCGGGTCTCGACCAGCTGGTTGCCCACGCGGAAGGACTTCAGCAGCACCGAGCCCGCCGGGAAGTCGAAGTCCCCGCTCTGGGTGCGCGTGATCCGGCCGTTGTCCGGCAACGCCAGGTAACGCTCCTTCGAGGCACCGTCCGACCAGAACGATGCATTGACGGAGTACGGGATCAACCCGCTGGCCGGTCGGGTCGGTACCGAGGCATCCACACAGCCGGTGGCTGCCAGGTCGGCAGGCATCGCCGTGCCACCCGAACCGCCGGAGAGCACCAGTCGCCGGATGCGGCCATTGCCGTAGTCGGCGAAATGCAATTCGCCATCCTCACCCAGTGCAAAGGCGCTGATGCTGTAGGGCGTATCGACCAGCAGCTCGTTGTCGTAACCGCCCTGGCCATCGTCC
>CAZMVP010000063.1:8177-10138 GCA_964569355.1 uncultured Chromatiaceae bacterium
CCAGCCCACAAGTCACCGGTGGCCTTGTCGAAGCTCCAGCGCCACGGGTTGCGCAGCCCGATGGCATAGATCTCCGGGCAGGCCGCCGCGTTGTCGGCCGGGCCGCACTTCGGGTTGCCGGCGTAGGGGTTGTCGGCCGGAATGTTGTAGCCGGGGGTCGGGAAGCCGACACCGATCACCGCGATCCTGAGCATCGAGCCCAGCAGGCGGGTCGGGTTCTGGCTGTTGTCGTAGGGATCGTCGGCGCTGCCGCCATCGCCGAGCCCGAAGTACAGGTAACCATCCGGGCCGAATGCGATGTCACCGCCATTGTGGTTCTTGAACGGCTGGTCGACCACGAGCAGCACCTCTTCGGTGATGGTCGACGGGGCGTTGACGTCATCAAGGCGCACGCGCGAGACACGGGACTTGAACTGGCCGGCCAGCGTCGTGGTGTAGGAAACGAAAACCTCGCGCGTGGCCGGATAGTCCGGGTGGAAGGCCATGCCGAGCAGACCGCCCTCGGACCCGGCATCCACCTGCGAGGAGAAATCCAGCCAGGTGCTGGCCGCCGCCGGGTTGGCCACGTTGAAGACGCGAACCCGTCCGGTCTTCTCCAGCACGAACCAGCGGCTGCCGTCGCCCGGGGCTTGCAACATCTTGGTCGGCTGGTCGAAGTCCGGTGCCGCGGGAAAGGCATCGACGGTCGTCACCGTGGCATTGCCACCGGGCCGCGCGCCGGCGATGCAGCTCGAATTGCCGGGTCGGGTTTCCAGTCCGAACGGTCCGGACCCGCCACCCCCATCACCGCCACCGTCGCCGCCACCGCCGCCACAGCTGCCAAGGCCCACCAGCGCCGCAAGTTGCAGGGCACGACGGAGGTTCCGCTTGGCATGACGGGGCTGCACGAGCCGATGTTGAACACTCGCCGCCGGGCTGTCGAGTACCCGATCGCGAAACGGCGCCTATACTGCGGCAGGCCAGGAACCGGATTCATGACCCATTCATTCCACCCGCCCGCCCGCACGCTGCTTGGACCCGGACCATCGGATGTCAGCCCGAGGGTCCTCGAGGCGTTGTCGCGCCCGACCATCGGCCACCTGGATCCTGCTTTCATCCGGTTGATGGACGAGATCAAACGCCTGCTCCAGTTCGCGTTCCGGACGGAGAACGCGCTGACGCTGCCGGTATCCGCCCCCGGCTCCGCCGGCATGGAGTGCTGCTTCGTCAACCTGGTGTCGCCCGGCGACAAGGTCATCGTCGCGCAGAATGGGGTGTTCGGCGGCCGCATGAAGGAGAACGTCGAGCGCTGTGGCGGCACGCCGGTCATGGTGCAGGATGACTGGGGCACGGCGGTCGACCCGCAGAAGGTGGCCGACGCCATCCGCCAGCACGGCGATGCCAGGGTGCTCGCCTTCGTGCATGCCGAAACCTCCACCGGCGTCCGCTCGGATGCCGATGCCTTGTGTGGGCTGGCCCGCCAACACGGCCTGCTCACGATCGTCGATACCGTGACGAGCCTCGGCGGCATCGATGTCGATGTGGATCGCTGGGGCGCCGACGCCGTCTATTCAGGCAGCCAGAAATGCCTGTCCTGCATTCCCGGCCTGTCGCCGGTAACCTTCAGCACGCGGGCGCAGGAGATGATCCGGAAGCGCAGCCACAAGGTGCAGAGCTGGTTCCTCGACATGGGACTGGTCATGGCCTACTGGGGTGGCACTGCGCAGCGCACCTACCACCACACGGCGCCGGTCAATCCGCTGTATGGCCTGCATGAGGCGCTGGTCATCCTCGAGGAAGAAGGACTGGAACAAGCCTGGGCGCGACACCAGTACCACCACGAGGCACTCGCCGACGGCTTCGCGGTACTCGGCATGGAATTCATCGTCGAGGCGGCACACCGGCTGCCGCAGCTGAACTGCGTGCGGGTACCGGCTGGTGCAGACGAGGCACTGCTGCGCCGGCAGCTGCTCGAGGAGTAC
>CAZMVP010000064.1:0-10005 GCA_964569355.1 uncultured Chromatiaceae bacterium
GAGGTAACCCACCGATGCACGGCGAATACGGCGCAGGCGGCAGGATCGGGGTCGGAACGCCACAGGCCAATCCCACGGTGGAGGCCGAATTCCGCCGCCTGCTGCCGGCCGACGTGGAGTTCGTCACCACGCGCCTGCACAGCGCCAGCGCATCGCCCCGCGACCGGCTGGCGGAATACCTGCACCGGCTGCCGGACTACCTCTCCGCGCTCGGCGGCATGCCGCTCGACCTGTTCTGCTTTGCCTGTACCGGTTCCAGTTACCTCGCCGGGGCAGGCGTGGAACAGGAACTGGTCAAGGCAGCGGAACAGCGTTTCGGCTACCCGATCCTCACTGCCACGGCCGCGCTGGCCCGGCGACTCGACCGCCTGCATGCGCGGCGCGTGGTGCTGGTGGCGCCCTATCCACAATGGCTGCTGGCCGCGGCGATCGCCTACTGGCAGGCGCGGGGCATCCGGATCGTGCATACCCAGGAAGTGCAGGTCCGCAATGCCGGCGACACCTACGGCATCTACGAGCTCGGCAGTCTCGATGCGCTCGAAGCCGTGCGCCGGATCGGCACCGTGGAGGCCGACGCGCTGCTGTTGTCCGGCACCGGCATGCCGACCATGGCGATTTTCGAGGAAGCCCGGGTCTTGAGCGGCATCCCGGTGCTGAGCTCCAACTCCGCCCTCGTCGACGAAGCCCTGTCGATGCTGGCCTGATTCGCCGCGGGAGAAAATGATGACCGAGACGGTTTGCACGGGATGGCGCAACGGAACCTGGGTGCCGCCGGATCCGGACGCGCCGCGCCTGCACCTGGTCGACCCGGCTACCGAGGCGCCGCTGTGCACGCTCCAGTGCGACACGGCCGATGCGGTGGACCGGGCGGTGGCCACCGCACGCGAGACCTTCGAGTCCGGTGTCTGGTCGCGGCGCAGCGTGGCCGAACGCAAGGCCGTGCTGCTCAGGATCCGCGAACTGGTGCTCGCGCGCGGCGACGAGCTCGCCGCCATCGAAAGCCGGAATGTCGGCATCCCGCTCATCCAGGCCCGCGAGCGCCACGTGGCCCGGACCGCGCTCAACTTCGGGTTCTTCGCCGAATACCTGAACCAGGCGCCGGATGCCGTCTACCACCAGGACCCGCACTTCATGACGGTGGTGCGCCATGATCCGGCCGGGGTCGCGGCGCTGATCGCGCCGTGGAATGCGCCGCTGGCGCTCGCCACGATGAAACTCGCCGGTGCAATCGCCTTCGGCAACAGCTGCGTGCTGAAACCTTCGGAGCTGACGCCGCTGCCCTTCGTGCCGCTGATGGAGATCCTGAAGGCGGCCGGCGTGCCGGACGGCGTCGTGAACCTCGTGAACGGCAGCGGCGCGGAAACCGGCGCGGCGCTGGTCGCGCACCCGGGCGTGGATGTCGTGGCCTTCACCGGCGGCACCGTGACCGGCCGGGCCGTCGGCGAGGCGGCCGGGCGCGGCCTGAAGCGGCTGGTCACCGAACTCGGCGGCAAATCGGCCAACATCGTGTTTGCCGACGCCGACCTCGAACGGGCCTTGCAGGGCGCCCTGATCGCCGGCTATTCCGCCAACGGCCAGCAGTGCCTCGCGGGCACGCGATTGTTGTTGCAACGTCCCATCGCCGAAGAATTCATCGACAGGCTCGTGGCCCGCGTGCGGGCCCTGCGCGTCGGGCCACCGGCCGCGGCCGACACCGACATCGGGCCCCTGATATCCAGGAACCAGCTCGAGCGCGTGGCGCGCTATGCCGACATCGCGCGCCGGGACGGCGCCGAGATCCTGACCGGCGGCCGGCGGCATCCCGGCTTCGACCGCGGCTTCTACTTCGAGCCGACCGTGGCGCTCGCCCCGCACAACGACGTGGCGATCTGCCAGGAAGAGATCTTCGGGCCTTTCGTGTCGATCCTCGTCTTCGACGAGCCCGAGGAAGCGTTCAAGCTGGCCAATGCCACCGAGTTCGGCCTGGTCGCCTATGCCTGGACCACGAAGCTCGCCACCGCGATGGCTGCTGCCGACGCCCTGCGCACCGGCATCGTGTGGATCAACACGACCATGCACCGCGAGCTGCGCGCCCCATTCGGCGGCATCAAGTCATCCGGCGTGGGTCGCGCAGGCGGCGAATGGAGCCGCGCCACGTTCACCGAGGAGAAGACGATCGCGATCCCGCTGAAGGATGTGGCGCTGCCGGCCTTCGGTCCTCCGGCAGCACGCTGACCGCGTCCGGGACGGGATCCGGGCGCCATGAAATCGGGACTCAGGGCTCCCTGGCGTACTGCGGACGGCAGGTTCTGTACGGCAGGCTGCGGCATGTTAGTCCGACGTCTCCCGGCTCGCCAACCGGTAGGCCGCCTTGCGCGTGGCGCCGGTCAGCTTCGCAGCCAGCGCCGCCGCCTGTGCGGCTGGCAGTTCGGCTGCCAGGATGCGCACCACGCGGGAGAGCTCGGCTTCGTCGACGTCCACGGCCTCGGCCCTGCCAGCCACCACCCAGGTGCACTCGCCCCGATCACCACCGGGATCGGCCAGCACGGCGGCACGGACCTCGGCCAGGGTGCCGCGATAGATCGTCTCGTGGAGTTTCGTCAGCTCGCGACAGACAGTCGCGGCCCGATCCGCGCCAAGGACGGTGATTGCATCCTGAAGGGTGTCGCCAAGCCGGTTGGCTGATTCGTAGAACACCAGTGTTTCCTCGCGATCGGCCAGGCTCTTGAGGCGGGTGACCCGCGCACCGCCTCGAGCCGGCAGGAAACCCTCGAAGTGGAAGCGATCCGTCGGCAGGCCGGCAACCGACAACGCGGCAGTCGCGGCGCACGGACCCGGCACCGGGCTCACCGGCAATCCCGCCTCCCGGACAGCCGCCAGCAGCCGGTAGCCTGGATCGCTGATCAGCGGCGTGCCCGCATCGCTGACCAGCGCCACGCTGTCGCCACCACGCAGGCGCGCAATGATGCCGGCGATGCGGCCGGCTTCGTTGTGCTCATGGAGCGACACGAGCGGCGTCTCCACGCCGAGCCTCATTAGCAATTGACCCGTGTGCCGGGTATCCTCGGCCGCAATCAATGCGGTGCTGGCCAGGATCCCGCTGGCCCTCGAACCCAGGTCGCCCATGTTGCCTATCGGCGTTGCCACCACATACAGCGTGCCCGGCCGCGTGATCGCGCGGCTGCCGGTTTCATTGCGTTCGACGCCGGTACGGGCGCTGCTGGTGGCACTGTCGCTCATGGCGGTCATTGTCGGAGCAGCGTGCCAGCCGCTGCAACCGGCGGATCTCGCCACGCATGCCACTGCAACGGCTACAGCCACGGGGGCAACCACGTCGCGCGCGGCCAACCCACCGGCGATGGACGGTGGTCCGGATCGCTTCACCACGGGCCAGGCGGGGAGCGTGCCGGCCGGCGGACCAATGTCCTCGACGGGGGCCTCGACGGGGTCGCCGACGGGGGCCTCGACGATGCCGCTGGTCGCGCTGCTCGTCCCGCTCTCCGGGCGCCAGCAGGCCCTCGGCGAAGCGATCCGCGATGGCTTCATCGCCGCGCACCTGGAGACGCCATCAGGTGCCCAGGTCCGGATCATGATGATCGACGAGGCGGCGATGAGCGCCGCGCTGGCGTGGCGGCAGGCAGAGGATGCCGGGGCGAGCGTGCTCGTAGGTCCGCTCCTGAAGGAATCGGTGCAGGCCATCGCGTCGCTGTCGGCCACGATGACCATGAGCCGCGGTGCCGATCCGGTCAGTGGTTCGGCGCGGCAAATGCCGATCCTGGCGCTGAACAGCCTCGGCGACAATGACCTTGGCACGGGCAGCATCTGGCAGTTCGGCCTGGCCCCGGAGGACGAGGCGCGCGCGGTGGCCCGGCGCGCCAGCGCGCTCGGCCAGCGCCGGGCCGCAGTCCTCGTGCCGGCCAGCGAATGGGGGCAGCGCCTGCTCTCGGCCTTCAGCGACGAATTCCGGCTCCATGGCGGCACCGTCGTCGACACGCGCACCTACCTGCCCGGATCACCGGACTACTCGCAACCGATCAAGAGCCTGCTCGGCACCACCGAACCGCTGACCGGCGTGCCGGCCTCCGGGGCAAATCCCGACGAACTGAGTCGATTGGGACCGGGACACCGGTCGGACATCGACCTCATATTCGTCGGCACCAGCAGCAGCAACGGCAGGCAATTGGTGCCCCAGTTGAAATTCTTCGGCGGCGGCGACCTCCCGACCTACGCCACATCCGCAATCTGGGATGACGATGCCGGGGATGCCCGGGACCTGAATGGCGTGATCTTTCCGGATGGCCCCTGGGTGATCGCACCCGACGGCCGCGCCACGCTCGTCAAGAATGGCATCGCACTGCATTGGGGCCGCGCGGCCCTGAACCTGTCGCGGCTCTATGCACTGGGCTACGACGCCTACCGCCTGCTGCCGGTCATCCGCAACCAGGCATCACCCGGCCCCTTTGCATCGGGCGAGGTCGCCGGCAGCACCGGCACGCTGTACGCCGACGCATCCGGCCGCATCCATCGCCGGCTCGGCTTCGCCCGGATCCGGGACGGCCGGCTCGAGCCCTTGCCCGCGGCCGATCCGACCGAAGACCTGCGCGGCTATTGACAACGATCCGCGGCGGCCGATGCCCGCGCCACACCTGCTCCATGGCAAGGCCGCCGAAGCCCTCGCCGCCCGCCACCTGATCGACCAGGGCCTGCAGCTGCTCGCAACCAATTTCCGGGCCCGGACCGGCGAGCTGGATCTCGTACTGCGCGATGGACACACGCTGGTCGTGGCGGAAGTCCGTGCGCGCCGGGATGCGGCACGAGTCCGGCCAGCGGCCACGGTGGATGCCTTCAAGCAGCGCCGGTTGATCAGCGCAACCCGGTACTTCATCCTGCGACACCGGCAATTCGCGAGCTGGCCTGTCCGCTTCGATGTCGTGGAGGTCGTGGGCGAGATCGAGGCAGCCGGGATCCGCTGGCATCGGGCCGCCTTCTCGGTGGACGACGTGGCTGGCCGCTGAAATCCCGCCGTATCATGGCGCCGTGGGCCGGCCGGCAGCCGGGACCGAACCGGAGAACCTGATGTCCGCGACGGACGCGATACAGAAGCATTTCGACGAAAGCATGGCCACCAAGGCAGCCGCCCGTGCGGTGCTCGTGGCGCCGGTGGCGGCCGCAATCACGGTGCTGGTGGCAGCGCTGCGGAACGGGCGCAAGGTCTTGAGCTGCGGCAACGGCGGCTCGGCCGGCGATGCCCAGCATTTCTCCGCCGAATTGCTCAATCGTTTCGAACGCGAACGCCCCGGGCTCGCCGCGATGGCGCTGTCCACCGACACCTCCACCCTCACGTCGATCGCCAACGACTACGCCTACGAACAGGTGTTCTCGAAGCAGGTCACGGCGCTCGGCCAGGCCGGCGACGTGCTGCTCGCGATCTCCACCTCCGGCAACTCGCCCAATGTCGTCGCCGCCATCCAGGCGGCCCATGAACGGCGGATGCCGGTGATCGCGCTCACCGGCAGGAACGGCGGCCAGATTGCCGGCGTGCTTCGCGACGGCGACGTCGAGATCCGGGTGCCGGCGGAACGCACGGCACGGATCCAGGAAGTGCACCTGCTCGTGATCCACTGCCTCTGCGACGGAATCGATACGGCGCTGTACGGCTGACGCGCGTAGCGTTCCGTCGCTGGCGGGGGGGGGTAAACGCACTTTGTGGCCCGCGGCATCCTGGCGGGAGACCCTTTGCGGCCTGTGCGGGCGGACCCGAGGGCTCGCAAAGGGTCTCCCGCCATGCTGCCGCTGCTGAAGTGGCGTTGCGGGCACCGCCTACCGGCCGCGAGCCACGGAGTGCTGAAAAGCAGGCAACAAGACACCCTGCAGGACCCTCGCCCGCCTATAATTCCGTCATGGGCAAGCGATCCCTGGTGAGCAGCAATCGACACTTACGCAGCGAGGCGGCGTACCGCCGCGGCCTGCTCAGGAACATATCCAGTTCAACCGCCATTGAAACCGGGCAGCGCGTGGAGGAAGTCTCCCGCCGCCTCACGGAAGACCTGACAAGAAGTGCGATCACTCCTCCCGTGTGGCCGAAATGATCTCCGCAAACAACGCCGTCATCGGCCCGTAATTTCGATCCAACCCCGCCTGCACTGCTGCGAAATAGCGGTCTCTCGCCAGCCCTGTCAGCGGTCCGAAATCCAGCAGCGGCAATCCGGCTTGCAATGCCATCAAGGTGGCGAGCAGCCTGGAAACCCTGCCGTTGCCCTCGCGAAACGGATGGACCAGGACCAACTCGATATGCACCTCGGCCAAGGCGGCCGCCAGAGCATCAGCGTGATCAAACCTGCAAGGCGTACACCGGGCAAGCGGACCCGCTTCCAGGTCGACCATCAGCCCCTCGATCAGATTTGCCGCTGCGAAGGGAAAGCCATCCTTTTCCAGGTTGACGGTACGATAGCGACCAGCCCACGAGTAGATGCCACCGAGCCAACGCTCGTGCATGTCGCGGATATCGGCAGCCACGAATCGGTGGGTCGCATCGATCTCGTGAATCAAGTCATCAAGCGTCCTTGCCAGCTCGGCAGTTTCGAGGCGATCCATCTCGGCCTGATCGGTGATACCCCGCAGGTTTCGCAGGACGAGCTCATTCGAGCCGGGCTCGAACTGTCCCTCCGCGGAATCAGAACTGTCATAACGATTGCTCACCGGCTGCTTCCTCCATCCTGTGCTTGCAGGAAGTCTTCAGGACGGCATTTTCGCCTTCATGCGGCGTTTGCCTTTGGCTCCCGGGGCTGATGCGAGCGGCGCTGCCAGCTCCTGGTACCGCTCGAACAGGAATGCCACACGCTCGGCCTCCGTCTTGAAGACCTTGCGTCCGTAAGCGGCGTCCACGGTGCGGTCCAGCGCGTGGTGGCCTGCCTGAGCGGCGCGGGCATCGACAGCGGATCGTACAGGTCTGCCAACGTGGCGCCGGCCTGTGCCGCCCGCGCGTCGAGCACGCCTTGTGCCGCAGTGCCAATCGCCGCCCGTTGGGTATCCGTGGGCTCAGGCCACGGAAAATTGTTGTAGACGATGCCAGCGGAATAGCGATACCGACTCTCCAGGCGACCACAGACGGCCCGCATCCAGGCGTTGTGCATGAGCGATTCCAAGACACCAAAATCGTACAGCGAGGCGGATTGCGAAATGAGACAGGCGTCGCCCGTCAAAACGGCCGGGTCAATAAATCCAATCGGAAGGTACTGACGGAACTCGGAAGAATGTCGCGGAATCAGGAGGTAAGGTCCTCCTGGGATGTTCCGAACATGGAACTGTGTCGGGGTGTCCGCGAGCTTGCGTGTGGACTCCGGCCGTTCCTTCCCATCCTTGACCGTCTTGCCTTTCTTGTTCGGGCCGCATCCCAACCTGAAGTCGCGCACGGCCTCCACGCGCTTCATCGCTTCAGGCATCTTCCGCAACTCGGCAGGCGGACATTCGCCCAACCAAAGGAACCAGCGGTCCAAGCCATTGATGAACTCGTCGGCCCCCAGCCACCGCCGGAACCACCGGGCGGACGCCGGCTCGCGGGCAATGAACTCGTCGCGCTCCGCGGTCGTAAACAGGTACCAGCCGCCGTCGATGGGCTTATTGCCGATGCCGATTTCGGGAACCGGACAGAGGGGAACGGAACGATTGGTGAGCACAACATCCGGCGCATCCACCAGATAGGGGTTGATGTTCCTGGCCTGTGTGGCATGGGGCTCGCCGCCAACGTCGTCGTAATCGAAGATGGTCCGGACAGCCGGCTCCGCAAGACCGAAGCCGATGATCACGCAGTGAACGACGGCCTTGCCCCTGGCCTCGCTGCTCCACTGGAAGGTCCGGTGCGCAAAGCAGATCTTGATCCCCCTGGCGAATAGATCCGGCCAGAGGACGCCCACCTGCTCACCCTGGGTAATGGAGTTGGTCGAGACGAAGGCGGCGACAATCTTCGTTCCCGTGATGTAGTCGGCGGCCTTGCGGTACCAGCAACTCACGTAGTCCAGGAGGCCGGCGTTCTTCGTCCCCCTGAAAATGGCCTCGACATCGACCCGCTGGTCACGATTCTGGAATTTCGCGCCGATGAAGGGCGGGTTCCCCAGCACGTAGCTGCAGTTCGACGGCGGCAGCACGGTGCTCCAATCCAGCCGCAAGGCATTTCCGTGAACGATGTTGGCTGCCTTCACCAGCGGAATTCGCACCAACGCATCGCCGAACACCTGGCCCACGAGCAGGTTCATCTGGTGATCGATGAGCCACAGGGCCACGCGGGCGATCTGGGCTGGCCACTCCTCGATCTCGATGCCGTGGAACTGGTCAACATCGACCTTCACGTACTGATCCACGACATCGAGGCCAAGCTGCTGGATCTCCTTGCCGTGGAGTTTCTTGATCACTTCCAGCTCCAGCAGACGAATTTCCCGGTAGCTGATGACAAGGAAATTGCCGCAGCCGCAAGCCGGGTCGAAGAACTGGAGAGTTCCCAGTTTCTCGTGGAAGGCTTTCAGCCGGGCTGGTTGCGACTTGATCCGTTCGAACTCCGCCTTCAGGTCATCCATGAAAAGCGGGCCAATGACCTTCAGGATGTTCTTCTCCGAAGTGTAATGGGCGCCGAGACTGCGGCGCAGCTCCCGGTTCATGATCCCCTGGAACAAGGAACCGAAGATCGCGGGGCTGATCTGGCCCCAATCAAGATCGGCGCAATCAAGGAGTTTGTCCCGCATGGCATGGTCGAAGGCGGCTGTCGGGAGCAGCTCCTGGAACAGTTTGCCGTTGACGTAGGGAAAGGCGGCCAACTGTTCATCGAGGTTCTTCAGGCGTGCCTCAGGCGGCCGGTTCAGCACCTGGAACAGTTCGGACATCCTGCCCGCAAGATCGCTGCCATCGTCGGACGTGCGGGAACGGATGAAATCCTCGAATGCTCCGCGCGGCATGAAGATGCCGGTGTCGTCTGCAAACAGGCAGAACAGCAGCCGAACGAGGTACACCTCCAGCTCGTGGCCGGTGTAGCCGACCGCCTCAAGGGCGTCGTGCAGGTCAGCCAGTTTCTCGGCCGCCTCGATGTTGACTGGATCCTGTTCCTTGAACTCGCGGACCTGATAGCCTGCGATGAACCCGAAACGGTTGACCTGTTTAGGCAGGTCCTCCAGCGGGAACTCGAATTCGTCGTCGGTCTCCAGATCCGTCAACCGGATGCGGGCGAAATCCGAGACAACCACATATCGGGGGTAGTCGGCGGGATTCAGGCCCGGGAAATAATCGATCGCCTGGGCGAACGCACGCTGCAGGTCCTTGCCGCGGCTCTTGTGCTCGGCAATCAGGATCTTCGGCCAGAACAGGTCGATGAACCCAGCCTTGTTTTCGGCCTTTTCGACCTGTTTCTCGTACACCGCCACCCGGCGCCGGGGAACGCCGAACACCCGGAAAAAGTCATCCCAGAAGGACTTCGCCTCGGCATTCTCGGAGGACTCGGTGGCCCACTCCCTGGCAAACGCGATGGCGTTGCTCCGGATTTCGTTCCAGCTCAAGGGTCTGGCGGAGGGTCGGGTGGACAGACCCGGCGCAGCGGTCGTTCCTCTCACGTCTCTGTTCCGGCCTGCCATCCCGCAGGAGCATAAAGCATCCGTCGGTCGAATACGGGAGGCCCGTGCACGCGTCGCCTGCGTCATGCCTCCACCGCAGCGGCAGCGTGGCTGGGTATGCCTTCACCGATGAGCGGGCAACCGTACCGCAGGTGAAGGCATACCCAGCCGGGATGCCGCGGCCCACGGAGTGCAGGTGCCGGAAAAACCAAGGCCCCGGCTGCTCATCGCAACCGGGGCCGTGTTCGTCACGCTTGCGAGCTGGCGTCAGCCGGCGTCGCAATCCGTCCGGCGGAGTACCACGCGGCGGTTCTGCGCGCGGCCGTCGGCGGTCTTGTTGTCGCCGATCGGCTGGGTCTCGCCGACACCGGAAACCGCGAGCCGGCCACTGCCGATGCCCTTGGCTTCAAGGTAGTCGGCCACGGCCTGGGCG